>CAYGPA010000310.1:3397-6842 GCA_964351535.1 uncultured Planctomycetaceae bacterium | reverse complement strand
CGCACGTCGTTCGACTCCGAGCGGTTCTGGCAGCGGTCGAGGAACACCTGCGCCTTGCGGAAGGCCTCGTCGCCGGGCTCGAGGCCCGCCGCGGCCAGCGCCTCGAGCGCCATCTGCAGGTTGGAGAGGTCCGGCCGCTCGTCGCCGCCGTAGCCGATCCCGCCGTAGAACAGGTCGCCCTCGCTGTAGCCCTCGCCCTCGTCGGCCTGCAGCGTCAGCAGGAAGTCCCGGGCGCGCGCGATCACGGGCGAGAGCTCGTCGCGGTCCGCGGCCACGAGCGCCAGGACCGCGGCCGAGGTCGTGTAGTTCGCGAGGCGTCCCGCGTGGATCGAGCCGTCCTCGTTCTGCAGCTCGACGAGCCACGCGAGGCCGGCGTCGATCGTGGCCTGCAGCGCTTCCTCGCGCGGCGCCGGCACCTGCTGCAGCGCGGCCAGCACCATCGCCGTGATGCCGGGATCCGGCTGACCCTGCGCGCCGAAGCGTCCGTCCTCGGCCGCGGCCACGAGGAACTTCGCGCCGCGCTCCAGCGATGCGAGCGTGGCGTCGCGGTCGGCGTCGTCGAAGCGCGGCAGGCGCTGAGCGGGTCGCGCCTTCGCGGCCGGCTTGCCGCTCTCGTGCAAAGCATGCGCGCGCGACAGCGCGAGGACCGCGTCGGCCGTCTCGATCACGGCTCCGCGCGCGCCGTCCCAGGAGCCGTCGGACTTCCTGGAACCGAGCAGCGGAAGGACGAACTCGGAGGCTGCCGAGCTCGATGCGAATTCCGGGCCGGCGTCCCAGCCGACGCTGGCATCCTCCACCGACTCGAGATACGTCAGCGCGCGCGCGAGCTCGGCGCGCGTCGAGTCGTCGGCGTGCAGCAGCAGCGCACCCACGGCGTAGGACGTCTGCACCGCGCGCTGCGGCTGCGTGGCGTCCTCGTCGGCGATCGAGCCGTCCTCGGCCTGTCGACCGACGAGATACGCGAGCGCCTTGGCCACGAACGGTCCGTCGAACGCCCGGTAGCGACGCGGGCCCTCGCCCAGCGCGCGCAGCGTCCACGCGGTGCCGGCCACGCCGCCGCCGTAGGCGCCGGTCTTCGGATCCTGGACCGAGCGCAGCCAGCGGACCGACACGTCGATCTCGGACTTCAGGTCCAGCTCGGCCTGCGCCGCGGTCGGCATTGCGGGCGAAGGGGTGGGCGAGGTGGTGGAGGGCACGGGGGCGGCCGCGAGGGCCAGCAGCAGGGAGAGGGTCGAGAGCATGGCGGACATCCTAGGACGGGGGTACCCGGGCTCCAACGCGCCGCCGCGCGTCCGGTTCACGGCAGCAGCTCGAGCAGCTCGGAGAGGGCCTCGATGCGGTGGTCGGGGTCGCAGCCGTCCGCGGGGGCGGTGGGCTCGCGCTCGACCAGGATCGCGCCCATCCCCGCGCGCCGCGCCCCGAGGACGTCCCGCGTCGGCATGTCGCCGACGTGGACCGCCCGCGCCGGCGGACATCCCAGCGGGTCCAGCGCGCGGCGGAAGATCGCGGGGTCCGGCTTGCGCACGCCGACGTCGAACGAGAACACGGCGCGCTCGAAGAGCTCCAGCACGCCGAGCCGCGCGAGCGCCGCGGCGAAGAGCTCGCCGGGCCCCGACACGTTGCTGACGAGCACCAGCCGGTAGTCGCGCGCGCGCAGCTCCTGCAGGGTCGCGAGCGCGTCCCCGTCGAGCCGCATCGAGTCCGCCTCGCGGCGCGTGGCGGCCAGCGCGCGCTCGGCGGCGTCGGGCAGACCGCACCCGGCCAGGAACGCGGCGAGGTCGCGGCCGCGGCCGCCGGGCGGCGGCTCCGCGCGCCAGGCCACGAGCTCGTCCCAGACCTCGGGCAGCTCGAGGGCCCCGTCGCGCAGCACCTCGAAGTCGAGGTGCGCGAGGGTCCCGGCCATGTCCAGGCTCACGACGTCGAACGGGCGCATGCCCGGAAGTGTACGCCGCGGGCACCGCGGACCGCTGCGGGCTATGCTGCGCGCGCCGTGTCGTCCGAGAACCGATCCACGCAGCGCCTGACGGCGGTGTTCGCGAAGGCGCCGCGCGCGGGCGAGGTGAAGACGCGTCTCGTGCCGCCGCTCTCGGCGGAGGAGGCCGCGACGCTCGCCGAGGCCATGCTGGAGGACGAGGTCGAGCGGCTCGCGGCGAGCGATGCGTTCCGTACGGCCGTCGCCTACGCACCTGCGCAAGCGCGTGCGTGGTTCGCCGAGCGCTTTCCCAGCGTCGCGCTGCGCGAACAGGAGGGCCACGGCCTCGCCGCGCGCCTCGAGCGCTTCTTTGCGACCGAGCTCGCCGCGGGCGGAGCCGGCACGGTCGTGGTGGTCGGCAGCGACGCGCCCATGCTCGACGTGCAGCGCGTGGTCGAGGCCCACCGCCGGCTCGAGGAAGGCGTCGACGTCGTGCTGGGGCCGGACGGCAGCGGCGGCTACTACCTGATCGGGCTCGCGCGGCCGCGCCCCGAGCTGTTCACGCGCGTGGAGATGTCCACGCCCGACATGTTCGCGCGCACGGTCGCGCTCGCGGAGGAGCTGGGCCTCTCCGTGGCCGTCCTCGCGGAGGGTCTCGACGTCGACACGGAACCGGACCTCGAGGCGCTGCGCCGCGTCTGCGAGCAGCGCGACCCGGTGGACCCGGACTTCCCGTCGCGCACCTGGAAGGTCCTGCAGCGGATCGGCGCCCCGAAGTGAGAGGAAGACGATGAGCCACGACCAGCAGGGCGGCTTCGTGCCGCTGGACTTCCGACGCCGGACGCCGCGGGAGATGCTCGAGCGCGCGCGCGAGCTGCGCGCGGACCTCGCGCTGCGGCGCAGCGTGCGCCACTTCAGCGCCGACCCGCTGCCCGACGGCGTGCTCGACGAGTGCATCCTGTGCGCCGGTTCCGCGCCCTCCGGCGCGCACCGCCAGCCCTGGACCTTCGCCGTCGTGCGCGACCCCGACGTCAAGCGCCGCATCCGCCTCGCCGCGGAGGAGGAGGAGCGCAAGCTCTACGGCGAGCGCATCACCGACGAGTGGCGCGAGGCGCTCGAGCCCCTCGGCACCGACGCGCACAAGCCGTTCCTCGAGACCGCGCCCGCGCTGATCGTCGTCTTCCGCCGCGCCTACGACGTGATGGAGGACGGCCACCACCGCAAGAACTACTACACGCAGGAGTCGGTCGGCATCGCCTGCGGCTTCCTGCTAGCCGCCCTGCACCGCGCGGGCCTCGCGACCCTGACGCACACGCCGAGCCCCATGGGCTTCCTGGCCGACGTCCTCGGCCGCCCCGACAACGAGAAGGCCTACTTGCTGATTCCGGTCGGCTACCCTACCGCCGACTGCCAGGTGCCCGACCTCGTGCGCAAACCGCTGAACGAGATCCGCATCGAGAGCTGAGGACGCCACGATGTCCGAACGAGAGCCCCTGAGGGAGAAGCTTGCCGTCGCGTTCGTGCAGACGCTCG
>CAYGPA010000310.1:0-3387 GCA_964351535.1 uncultured Planctomycetaceae bacterium | reverse complement strand
CCATCGTTGGGTGGCAGGCATCGAAGGCTGTGGCTCCGATCTCCAGCCCACCTCCGCAGGGGGCGCGTCGAGCCATGGGCGCCACCTTGTCACTCGCAGCGGAGGATCGGGATGAGGCAAAACGGGTAGAAGTGGTGCGACTCGGTACGCGCCCATCCGTTGATCGGGGTCGGGCGCGGTGCGGCCGTTCAGCCCAGCTTCACGGCCGTGCCGTAGGCCAGGAACTCGGCGGCGCCGGTGGCGATCTGGCTCGTGGTGACGCGGACGCCGACGATGGCGTCGGCGCCCAACTTGCGGGCCTCGGCGATCATGCGGTCGAGGGACTGTTCGCGACTCTCGGCCAGGAGCTTGGTGTAGTCGTCGATTTCGCCGCCCACGAGGTTCTTGAGCGCCGCACCGATGTCGCGGCCGATGTGGCGCCCGCGCACGGTGTTGCCCTTGACCAGTCCGAGGACTTCGACGATCTCTCGCCGCGGGACTTCGTCGGTCGTGACCAGGATCATCGCTGAACCTTCGTGTAGGGGTCGTAGGGCAGCGTCCGCAGGCGGGCGCGCAGGGTCAGGACGAGCAGCAGCGTGAATCCGCCGACCACGAGCAGCAGCAGCACCTTCACGAGGACGCTGATCTCGGCCACGGCGATACCGACGACCATGCAGAGGGCCAGGCCCACCGCGGCGATCAGGAGCGCGGCGTAGCCGACGTTCGTGCCGGTCTGCTGCCACGGGTCCTCGGCGAGGCGCTTCCACTCCGCGTCCATGGGCTCGGGCCCGGCGACCTGGCGCGACAGGACCTCGAGGCGCTTGAGCTGGGCCACCTCGCGCGCGAGCTTGGGATCGTCGATCATCTTGCGCTCGAACTCGCGCGTCTCGTCGTCGGAGAGCTCGCCGTCGGCGTAGGCCATGGCGCGCAGCTCCTCGGGCGTCGGCATCGGGTCCTGGTTCATCGCGCTTCCCCCGCGTCGCCGGTGCCTGGCGGGGCCGCGCCGGTGAGCTCGACGAAGTCCTCCATGAGGGGACCCAGGGCCTCGCGCAATCGGCGGCGGGCGTGGAACAGGCGCGACATCACGGTCCCGATCGGGATCGCGAGCGCGTCGGCGATCTGCTGGTAGGAGAGTTCCTTGAAGTGTCGCAAGCCGAGAATCTCGCGGTCGCGGGACGAGAGGGAGTTGAACCCCGTCCAGAAGGCGCGGGCGCGCTCGTCGGCCTCCATGTCGGCGGACGGCGGGGGAGCCTCGTCCTCGATCTCCCAGTTGCCGCTACTCTCCTCCGGCCCGGGATTCAGTGACACTTTCTTCAGCCGCCGGTTCTTGCGCAGGTGCGTGAAGCACGTGTTGCGCAGGATGCGGTGGAACCACGGCAGGAACGGCTCGCCGTCGCGGTAGGTTTCCCGCGCGCGGTACGTCTTGAGGAAGGCCTCCTGCGAGAGGTCCATGGCGTCCTCGCGCGAGCCCACGAGGCTGCGCGCGACGGCGAAGGAGCGCCCGCGCAGCTTCTGCACGAGCTCCGCGAAGGCCTCGCGGTCGCCCGCCTTGGCGCGCGTCATGAGCTGGCTTGCCTGAGCTTCCATGGGGTCCGCGCCGTACGCCTTCGCGCGCGCTTTGTTCACCCATTTCGCCGGCAGGACTCCGGATTCTTCGGTCACGAATCCCTTTCTAACCCCTTCCGGGGGCCCCTGGCGAGGCGCAAGCATCCAGGACCCAGTCCGCGGCGCGCCCCACGGCGCCCGGCGGGCCGAGGCGCCGCGCGGCCTCCTCGAGGTCCGCGGTGCGGATGCGGCGCTCCTCGGGGTCGTCGAGGAAGCGCTTCAGCCAGGCGCAGACTTCCTCGACCGGGCCCTCGCCCGCGAAGCCGAACTCCGGGCAGACCTCGCGTCCGGCGAGCAGGTTGGGCGAGGCGAAGTAGGGCGTGGTCAGGAGCTTGCCGTAGAGCGACGCCGACAGCCCGCCGCTCAGGCGGTAGACGACGACCGTCGGCAGCCTGTGGTGCAGCAGGTCCAGCAGCACGGTGCCGGAGACCGACAGCGCCGCGGCGCAACGCGCGAGCGAGCCGTGCAGGTCGCCGGCCTCGAGCCGCACCCAGCCCTCGGCGCCCGCCGCGCGCAGGTGCTCGCGCAGCAGCGGCTCGAGCTCCGGGCGATCGTGGGGCAGCACGACCTCGACGTCCTGGAGCTCGAGCCGCAGCCGCGCGCAGGCGACGAGCATCCACGGCAGGTTGCGCTCGATCACGCTGCGGCGGCTGCCGGGGAGCAGCGCGAGCACGTGCTCGTCCGAACGCCCGTCGGGAGCCTCCGCGAGCCCGTCGAGGATCGGGTGTCCGACGTGCGCGACCTCGACCCCGTGCCGCCGGAACCACGCGGGTTCGAACGGCAAGATCGTCAGCGCGCGGTCGACCGCGCCGCGGTAACCGCGCACTCGCCACGGCGCCCAGCCCCAGTACTGCGGCGCGACGAAGTGCACGACGGGAATGCCGTAGCGCCGCGCGATGCGCCCGAGCGGCACGTGCAGCGCCGGCGAGTCGACGAACACGCACGCGTCGAGCGGCTCGCTCGCGAAGCAGCGCGCCGCGGCGAGCAGCGTGCGCACGTAGAACGGCAGCGCCTTCAGCACCGCGCCGAAGCCCATGGCGGCCTGCGAGACGGGGTCGGCGACGACGCTCACGCCCGCGGCCGCGAGGCGCGGTCCGCCCAGGCCGCGGAAGGTCGGCTCGCCCCAGCCCAGGTCCGCGCAGCGCGCGCGCAGCGCGTCGACGAGGTTCCGCGCGTGTCCCTCGCCCGAAGCCTCGGCGCAGGAGACGAAGAGGCGCGGCTCCCGATCTCTGCCGGGCTCGAGCCGCGGCGGCGGGGCGACCTCGCTGGCCGTCGCCAGGCCCTCGCGCACCTCGTCGCGAAGCCTCTCGAGGCTCCCCAGCGAACCGACCAGGTGCAGCGGAGCGAGCAGAGCGTCCCACAGGCTCCGCAGGAGCTCGATCGCGACGGCCACCCCGGGGCGGGGGCCGCGGGGCCTGGCCGTGTTCGAGTTCATCCTCACCGGCCGGCCATCTTGGTCGTGCGCGCAATCGCTGGCAACGGTGCCGAGGAGTTCGATGGGACCGGCCTGGTCGAGGCCGCCCGCACGGCACGGCGTGCCCGCGTGGAACGGTCGCGCGGGATCGCGTCGGTGCGCCCGTCTCCGTACACGACTGTCTGCGCAGGGATCTTCTTGTGCTCTCGAGCGCGTGAGTGCTAGACCCTCCGGAACCCATGAAGAACCGCATTTCTGCCGGAGTGGTCCTGCTGCTCGCGTCTTGTTCCTCGTCTCCGTCGACGGGGTCGAGTGGAGCCCAGCGCGACGCCACACCCGCGTTCCGCACCGACCTCTACGCCGAGCACGTGCGCGTGCTGTCCTCCGAC
>CAYGPA010000309.1:0-6860 GCA_964351535.1 uncultured Planctomycetaceae bacterium | reverse complement strand
GCGGCCGGCCATGTTCGTCGCCACGGTCACGGCGCCGCGCTCGCCGGCCTTCGCCACGATGCTGGCCTCGCGCTCGTGGTTCTTGGCGTTCAGCACCTCGTGCGGGATGCCGCGCTTCTGGAGCACGCCCGAGATCAGCTCGGAGCGCTCGACCGAGCCCGTGCCGAGCAGGACCGGCTGCCCGAGCTTGTGAACGCGCTCGACCTCGTCGGCGATCGCCTTCCACTTCTCCTTCTCGGTGCGGTAGACCACGTCCATGTGGTCCTTGCGCGCCAGCGGCTCGTTCGTCGGGACCGAGACCACGTCGAGCTTGTAGATCTTGTGGAACTCGTTGGCCTCGGTCAGCGCCGTGCCCGTCATCCCCGCCAGCTTGTCGAACAGCCGGAAGTAGTTCTGGAACGTGATCGTGGCGAGGGTCTGGTTCTCCTGGCGCGGCGGCAGCCCTTCCTTCGTCTCCACGGCCTGGTGCAGGCCGTCGGACCAGCGCCGGCCGGTCATCTTGCGGCCGGTGAACTCGTCGACGATGACGACCTCGCCCTCCTCGACGACGTACTCGCGGTCCTTCTGGTACAGGTGGTGCGCGCGCAGCGCGTTCTCGAGGAAGTGCGGCCACTCCTCGTTGCCGGGCGTGTAGAAGGACTCGACGCCGATCCGCTTCTGCGCCTCGACGATGCCGTCCTCGAGCAGGCTGGCGGCGCGCTCCTTCTCCTTGATCTCGAAGTGCTCGTCGACCTTCAGCTTGCGCGCGACCTCGTCCGCGATGCGGTACTTGTCGGAGGACTGCTCCGCGGGACCGGAGATGATCAGCGGCGTACGGGCCTCGTCGATCAGGATGGAGTCGACCTCGTCCACGATCGCGTAGTGCAGGTGGCGCTGCACCTGCTGCTGGACCGAGGTCTTCATGTTGTCGCGCAGGTAGTCGAAGCCGAACTCGTTGTTCGTGCCGTAGACGACGTCGCTGGCGTAGATCGGCTGGCGCTCGGCCGGTCCCATGTTCGACTGGATGGCGCCCGACGTGACGCCGAGGTAGTCGAAGATCGGCTTCATCCACGCGCAGTCGCGGCGCGCGAGGTAGTCGTTGACCGTGATCAGGTAGACGGGCTTGCCCTCGAGGCAGTTCAGGTAGAGCGGCAGCGTGGCCGCCAGCGTCTTGCCCTCGCCCGTCATCATCTCGGCGATCGCGCCCTGGTGCAGCACGTGGCCGCCCAGGAGCTGCACGTCGAAGTGGCGCAGGCCCAGCGTGCGCACGGAGGCCTCGCGGACCAGCGCGAAGGCCTCGTAGAGCAGGTCGTCCAGCGTCTTCTCGCCGCTCTGCACCTGCTGCTTGAACTCGGCGGTCTTCTCCTTGAACTGCTCGGCCGACAGGCCCTGGGCCCAGGGCTCGCGCTCGTTGATCCCCTGGACCAGCTTCTCGAGCGTGCGGACGTAGCGCTCGTTGCGCGAGCCGAACATCCGCTTGAGCGAACGGCCGGTGACTTCGCCGAAGGCGGTGAGCTTGTCGGAGAGATTGTCCCAGTCCATGAGATTCGAGCGTGGGCCGATCGGCGGCGGTGCGGGGGGCCGCCGCAGAGAGGGCAGCGAGGAGGCGGCGAGTCCGGGGTGACGCCGACGGCTGGACCGGTCGGCGCCTCCGACCCTGCCCGGCGGAGCCGAGCATGGCCAGCGAAGCCGACCATTTAATGGGCCAGACGGCCGGCTGGAAAGACGCGATCGCGTTCTTTAGCCCGCATCCCCCGGGGAACCACCGGAATCCGCGCGTCCACGCGCCGGGTCGCCCCCCTCGCCGTCGGGATCCCCGAGGAGCCGGTCGAGCATCGCGAAGAGCACCCCGCGCGGGTAGGGCTTGCGCAGGAACCCGCTGACCCGCGGAACCCGCTGCAGGTCGATCGACGAGGCCGTGGCCATCAGTACGGGCAGGTCTTCGAGCTTCTCGTCCGCGCGGATCCGCCCCAGGACCTCCTGGCCGTCGAACCCGGGCAGCTCGTAGTCGAGCAGGACCAGGTCCGGGCGGGGGCCGTCGCGCAGCCGCTCCAGCGCCTTCTCGCCCGTCGTCACGACGTCGACCGAGTAGCCCTGGGCCCGCAGCAGCGCTCCGAGCCCCAGCGCGACCTGCTCCTCGTCGTCGACGATCAGGATGTGCCGGCGCGCGGCGCGGAGGCTGTCGGACTCCTCGACGCGCTCGACCTCCGCCAGCCGCTCCGCCAGGCGGCACAGGTCGTCCTGGGTCGGGAGGCCGGCCTCGCACCAGCCGGTCTCGATCTCGAGCTTCAGCTCGCGGTTGTAGAGCTTGAGCTCCTGCCACTGGTCGAAGTCGGGCATCCCCGGGCGGATGTCGAGGTGGTCGTGCGTGTCGACGGAGAAGTAGAACTCGCCGGCGACGAGGTACTCCTGCACGACGAACTTCATGAACGGGTAGCGCGTGTTGCCGAGGCGCAAGGTCCAGCGGCGCAGGCCGGACTCGCGGCCCTCCTTGGGGCGGTCGAAGCGGGCGAAGAGCTCCTCGAGCGTGGCGGCGTCCTCGAAGTCGGCCGTGCGCGGTCCGCTGCGGGCGAACTTCTCCCCCAGCGCGGCGGGCCAGGCGTGCTGCTCGTAGATCGACAGCGCCCGCCGCACGTGGGCCGGGGTCATCTCCTCGAGACGCATCGTTCCTCCGGCCCCTCGCGGACCGCGTCGCCGCCGGAGTCGCGGATCGAGCCGACGAGCTCGTCGACCGAAGCGAAACCGGCCTCGTCGAGACTGCTGGACATCGTCCCGGCCAGCGTCGCGGGCAGGGCGGGGTCGGAGAACGAGCTGGTGCCGACCTGCACCGCGCGACAGCCGACCGCGAGGTACTCCAGGGCGTCCTCCACGCAGGCGATCCCGCCGCACCCGATGACGGGGATCGCGACCGCGCGCGCGCAGGACCACGCGCAGCGCAGCGCCACGGGCTTGATGGCCGGCCCCGAGTAGCCGCCCTGGATCGTCCCGAGGCCCGGCTTGCCGGTGCGCCAGTCGATCGCCATGCCGAGCAGCGTGTTCACGGCCGTCACGGCGTCCGCACCGCCGGCCTCCACGGCGCGCGCCATCGAGGCGATGTCCGACACGTTGGGCGAGAGCTTCGCGAAGATCGGCTTCGTCGTGACCGCGCGCACGGCGCCGATCACCGACTCGGCCATCTGCGGGCTGGTCGCGAAGGGCAGCTTGCCGCCCTGCACGTTGGGGCACGAGAGGTTGACCTCGAGCGCGTCGACGGCGTCCTCGCCGTCCAGGCGCTCGGCCAGGGCGACGAACTCCTCCACGGACTCGCCCCCGATGTTCGTGACGACGTTCGTGTCGACGTTCGCCATCGTCGGCAGGACCTCGGCCAGGTAGTGCTCGATGCCCTTGTTCTCGAGGCCGATCGAGTTCAGGAACCCGAGCTGCGTCTCGCGGATGCGCGGAGCCGGGTTGCCCGGCCGCGGCCGGACCGTGACGGTCTTCGAGACGAGGCCGCCGACGGACTCCGGCGGCGTGAAGGCGCGCATCTCCAATCCGTGGCCGAAGGTGCCCGAGGCCGACAGAATCGGATTGCGGAACTCGAGAGCACCGATCCGCACCGCCAGGCTCGCCATGGCCCGAATCTACTGGAGCCCTGATTGCCGGGCAACCGGCGGTCGAGCAACCAGGCCCGGGCCACGGGGTGCCGTCCCCGGCGGCAACGGGACGTCCGGGCTAGGCGTCGTCGTCCGCGTCGCGGGTGCGGACGAGGGAGAGCAGCAGGAACACCGCCCCCACCGTGATGCACGAGTCGGCCACGTTGAAGGTCGGGAAGTGCCAGTCCCAGCGCGCGAAGTAGACGTCGATGAAGTCCCGGACCTTGCCGAAGGGGTGCCCCTCGCTCTCGAGGAACAGGTTGTCGTGCAGGTTGCCCATGGCCCCCGCCAGGATCAGCACCAGCGCGCCGACCATGAGCTTGGCCTCGCGCGGCGTCCGCAGGAGCATCCACGTCAGGAAGAGCACGGCCCCGCAGCGCCCGAGCACCAGCAGGTACGGGAACTGGTCCAGCTGGCCGAAGGCCGCGCCGGGGTTGAGCGAACGCATGAACGTCACCGACCCGCCGATCAGCGGGAAGCGGTGGTGGCCGTGGGCGTCGTAGACCATCCCGTCCGGGCTGCTCCCGAGCCACGCGAACACGGCGCTCTTGCTCCAGAGGTCCAGCGCGATCAGGCCCGCGACGGCGACGAAGCGGACGGCGACCTGGCGCGACGTCGACCAGGGGGACTCCGCCGGCTCCGGTACCCCGGCCGGCTGCTCGGACGACTGTCCGGACGGGTCCTGGGACGGATGCTGGGACGGATGCTCGGGCGGATCCGGGGGCGAGGCCTGTGCCGGAGCCGGGGGCGTGGTCACCACGCTCAGGAGCCCTCGGCTTCGGCCCGGCGCTGGCAGTCGATGCAGAACCGTGCGTGGGGAACGGCCCGCAGCCGCTCCCGGCGGATCCACTGCTCGCACTCCTCGCACACGCCGAAGCTCTTCTGCTGGATCCGGACGAGGGCCTCGTCGACCTGGCGCAGGGTCTCTCCGTCGCGCTCGAGCAGCTCGAGGTTGAGCTCCTGGAAGTACCCCTCGGCGCCGGCGTCCTCGCGGCTCTCGGACGTCCGTCCGGCCCCGTCGAGCGCCTCGAGCTCCAGGTAGGCGACGTCACCGGTCAGCACGCCGCGCACCAGCAACAGGTGCTCGCGAAACTGCTCCAGGTCCTTGTCGCTCAGCTTCTTGCCCGGCATCTCGACTCCGGTGGAACGGGGCCGCGTCGGGCCGCCCCGTCGCGAATGGCCGGGGAGTATAGGTCGCGCCCCACCGCAGTCAAGCCGTCCCATCGCGGATCGGAGCCGGGTCAGGGCCCGGATCGGAGCGCGGCGCACGCTTCCCCGCGTCGACCGCGAGGTGCATCCTGGATCCGTGCAGCACGGCGCCGACGAGCCCGATCCTCTCGGTCCCCTGCGCGAAGCGCTCGAGGACTTCCTCGAGGCGCTGCGCGTCGAGGCCGGCCTCGCCCGCGGCACGCTGCGCACCTACCGCAGCGACCTCGAGGCGCTGCTCGCCTGGGCCCGCGAGCGCGGCATCGCGGCGTGGTGCGACTTCGCGCGCGAGCACGTGATCGAGTTCCTCGAGCAGCGGCGCGCGGACGGAATCGCGGAGGCGACGCTGGCCCACCAGCTCGCGGCGCTGCGCATGCTGCTGCGCCACCTCGTGGCCGAGGGTCGCCTCGAGCGCGACCCGAGCGCCGGCATCCCCGCCCCGGTCCTGCGGCGAGCCCTTCCGCACACGCTCTCGGTCGAGGAGGTCGAGCGCCTGCTCGACGCCTCGCCGGAGCCGGGGCAGCGCGGCTGGACCCGCGGCTGGCGCGACCTGCGCGACCGCGCGCTGCTCGAGGTGCTCTACGCCTGCGGCGCGCGCGTCAGCGAGGCGATCGGCCTGCGCTTGGACGGGATCGAGCCCGCGCTGCGCGTGCTCCGGCTCCTCGGCAAGGGCGGCAAGGAGCGCATCGTGCCCGTGGGCGACTCCGCGCGCGCCGCGCTCGAAGCGTGGCTCGGCGAGGGCCGCCCGACGCTGCCCGACGCGCTGAACCGCAAGGAGGTCTTCCTGTCGCGCAGCGGTCGCCCGCTGGACCGCGTGAACGCCTGGCGGCGCGTCAAGGCCGCGGCCCTGCGCGCGGGCCTCGCCGCGGACATCTCGCCCCACACGCTGCGCCACTCGTTCGCGACGCACCTGATCGAGGGCGGCGCCGACCTGCGCAGCGTGCAGGAGATGCTGGGACACGCCTCGATCCGCACGACCGAGGTCTACACGCACCTCGACTCGGGCTACGTGCGCAGCGTGCACCGGCTGTACCACCCGCGAGCGTGATCGCGCGCTACCAGGGGATCTCTTCGCCGCGGAAGTCGAAGAAGCGTCCGGCTTCGGCGGGCGTGAGTCCGTCGATCACGCGCAGCATCCCGCGCACGCTCTCCTCGGGTTCGACCGCCGCGGAGGCGCCGCCCATGTCGGTCTGTACCCAGCCCGGGTGCAGCACGGCGCAGACGAGGCCCTCGGGGGCCAGGTCGATGCTGAGCGACTTGTTCAGCGCGTTCAGCGCCGCCTTGCTCGCGCGGTAGCCGTAGGAGCCGCCGGATTGATTGTCGTCGATGCTGCCCATCTTGCTCGTGATGTGCACCACGCGCTTGCCCGCTCCCGCCCGCAGGGACGGCAGCAGCGCGCGCGTGACGCGCAGCGGGCCGAGGGCGTTGGTCCGGAAGGTCGCGAGCGCGTCCTCGAGGTCCACCCCCTCGAGGCCCACGCCCTTCTGGCCGTAGACGCCCGCGTTGTTCACGAGCAGGTCGATCGCCGTCCCCTCGAGCGACCTCGCGAGCGCCGCGACCGAGGCGTCGTCGTTCACGTCGAGCACCTCCACGCGCGCCCCGAGCTTCTGCAGCGGCGCCCACGCCTCGGGCCGCCGCACCGTCGCGACGACGTCCTCGCCGCGCTCCCGCAGCTGCCGAACGAACTCGAGCCCGATGCCGCGGCCGGCACCCGTGATGAGAGAGGTGGTCATGGGAGTTCCTGGTGGTGGGGTTCTGGGGCGACCCGCGCCTGCTCCGGAGAAGACGGTCGCGCTCCTTGGGTCAACGCGGGCCTTCCTGCAACAGGCGCTCGCGGATCTCGCGCGCGAGGTCCGGGCCGATGCCGGAGACGGCGGCGATCTGTTCGATGCTGGCCTCGCGGATGCCGGCGACGCTACCGAAGATGCGCAGCAGGCGCTTCTTGCGCTCGGGACCGACGCCGCGGATCGAGTCGAGCTGCGAGCGGATGCGGCCGCGCTCCTTGCGGTGGTAGGTGATCGCGAAGCGGTGGGCCTCGTCGCG
>CAYGPA010000308.1:0-6897 GCA_964351535.1 uncultured Planctomycetaceae bacterium | reverse complement strand
TCGGAGTCGAAAGTTGTCTCGAACGACCGAGACCGGACGTTTCGCCGTTCGGCACGGCTGCCTACAGGGCTTCTTGCCGCGGGCCGCGTTTCTGTCGCACGGAATCCGGTTCTTGTTGCGGAATCCTGATTCGGATTCGGGTGCGCCGCCTTTCAACGCGCCGCCGCGCGAGTTCTTCCTCGCGACTGGGCATCTCGATAAGGAAGAAGGAGTCGAAAGGCACACGTCGAATCCCGTCAAAACAGATCCTTCATCGGCCGAGCACGCCGCTCGCATTGAGCTGCGGCCCGGTGAGGCACTGCAATCCGCGGGCCGACGTGGCCTCACGCGCCGCGAACGGACCCGAACTTCATGGAGACCGAACACAACTCCCACCGGGAGTGCCCCATCGCGAGGGCACTTCACCCCCGATCGGGCGTGGTCTCGGTGGTTTCACACTCAGAACGGAACGAAACGCTCGAGCGTTGAAGGAGATCCGGTTTCTTCGTTCCCGGCCCGCGGACGCGTCAGCTCGCGGGGGCGCTGTCCCAGTCGAAGGTCACCGGCCTGTCCACCGTGTCGGGCAACGACATCTGCACCGGACACCCCAGCGCCGCGCTCTCGAGCACTCGGCGCGCCTCCGGGTCGAACGGCCGAGGCGTGCGGACCCGTACCACGAGGCGTGCGATTCTTCGCCGCGGGTCCGCGACCATCTCCTTCACCACCGTCACGCGGGTCCCGCGCAGGTCCCACCCGCGCGCCTCCGCCGCGATCGCCATGATCGTCAGCATGCACGACCCCAGCGCCGTGGCCACGAGGTCGGTCGGCGAGAAGGACTCCCCCCGCCCGTGGTTGTCCACCGGCGCGTCGGTGACGAGCTCGGCGCCGGACGGGCCGTGCACGGCCCGGCAGCGCAGCTCCCCTTCGTACGTGACCTGGATCTCGACCATGGCGGGAGTCCTTCCGTTACTGGAGGGTCGGGGAGCGGTACACGACCTCTCCGTTGACGATCGTCATGAGCACCTGCGCCTCGAGCAGCTCGTGGGGCTCGCAGACGAGCGGATCCACGTCGAGCACGGTCAAGTCCGCGAACCAACCGGGCGCGAGCCGGCCGCGGCGGTCTTCCTGGCGCACCGCGCGCGCGGCGCCCAGCGTGAAGCCGGCGAGCGCCTCGCGCGCGCCGAGGCGCTGGTCGGGCAGCCAGCCGCCGCCCGGTCGACCCTGCGTGTCCTGCCGCGTTCGCGCGGCGTACAGGCCCTCGAGCGGGTCGGGGCGCTCGACGGGAAAGTCGCTGCCGAGTGCCAGCGTCTCGGTGCTCGGCGCGAGCCGCCGCCACGGATAGGCGCCCGGCAGCCGCTCCGGTCCCAGGCGCGTCGGCACCCACGGCATGTCGGAGGTCGCGTGCGTCGGCTGCACCGACGGCACGTAGCCGCCTGCGGAGAAGCGCTCCCAGTCCGCCGCGTCGACGATCTGCGCGTGCTCGACGCGCGGCCGCAGCTCGCGGAAGCCGGGGTGGTCGCGCGACACCCGGTCGTAGACGTCGAGCACGATGCGGTTGCCGCGGTCGCCGATCGCGTGGATGGCCGGTTGCAGGCCCAGCCGCGCGCAGCGCTCGACGAGCCCGTCGAGCTCCTCCGGAGTGACCTGCAGCAGCCCGCGGTTCCCCGGGTCGTCGGCGTAGTCCTCGAGCAACGCGGCGCCGCGCGAGCCCAGCGCGCCGTCGACGTAGAGCTTCACGCCGGGAACGCACAGCAGGTCGCGGTCGTCGGGAGCGAGCGGGAAGCGCCCCGGCTCCATGGCGTCGAGCGCCGGAGCGCCCGCGAGGTACTCGACCAGGCGCAGCCGCAGCAGGCCCTCGTCGCGCAGCTCCTCCAGGAGGTCGATCGTGGAAGGGCCGGCCCCCATGTCGTGCACGCAGGTCAGGCCGACCGCGAGCAGGGCCTCCTGGGCCCGCAGGATGCGGCGCCGCCGCACGTCGCGATCCGGCGCGGGCACGTGCTGCTGGACGAGTCTCATCGCGGCGTCGACGAACACCCCCGTCGCGCGGCCGGTCGCGTCGAGCACGACGTCGCCGCCTGCGACCGTCGGTGCGGGGTCGAGGATTCCGTCGAGGCCGGCGATGCGCAGCGCCTCCGCGTTCGCGAGCGCCGCGTGCCCGTCCACGCGGCGCACGAGGACGGGGTGCGCGGAGACGCGTGCACTCAGTAGCGCGTGCGTCGGGAACGCCGGCTCCTCCCAGTCGTTCTGGTCCCAGCCGCGTCCGGTGATCCACGTTCCCTCCGGCAGCTCCGCCGCGCGCGCGGCGATGCGCTCGACGACTTCCTCGAAGGAGCTCGTGCCGACGAGGTCGACGGACTCCAGCGCGGCGCCGAGTCCCTCGAGATGTCCGTGGGCGTCCTGCAGACCCGGCACGGCGATGCCGCCGCCGAGGTCGACCAGGCGCGCGCGCGGCGCGGACTCGCGCAGCGCCTCCGTCGAACCCACGCCCCGGACGCGACCGTCGCGCACGAGCAGGGCCTCGACCACGCGTCCGCTCTCGTCCCCGAGGTGGATGCGCCCGTTGGCGAAGATCACGTCTCCCCGGGCGACGCGCGAAGAGGCGCCGTGCGAAGACGGTCCCACGCAGGCAGCGAGAATTCCGAGGGCCAGGACGGCGAGCAGCCGGGCGAGCGTCGCGTGCAGGTGCGGCATGGTGGTTCTCCGGGGCGTCGAGGGCGAGGCGAGCGGGCCGCTACCCTAATCGCGCGCTCGCCGGGTGTCGTTCGGATTCTCCGCGGTCGCGGCGTCGCTCCGCCACCGCGATGACGATCGGATCGGCGTGGACGTCGAAGCCCACGAATCGAAGAATCCCGGACATGAAGCGGCTCCGCATGTGGCTCTGCGGGACTGGATGGACTTGCAGAACCGTAATCCACGGTCTTGAGGAAGACCGCTCCACCCATCCTGTCTAGACCAGAGCCGTGAGGTCGCCATCCGGAACGTACTGGATGGCCTCCCTGCCCAGCCAGGTGTTCAAGGCCCGGGCGGTGGGCTTGGCCAGCGGGAAGAGGAGAACTTGATACAGCCGGATGACCGGAGCCAGGAACGACGCGGCCTTCAACGCGTTCCTCGAGAGATACGCCTGGGGAAGATCTCACCGACGATGGTGATCACGAAGGTGGAGAACAGGAACGCGGCGGCCCTGGCCAGCACCGACCCGGACAGCATGCTCAGCAGGACGTTGACCCCGACGTTCCCCCACAGGATCGTCGCGAGGAGGAAGTTCGAGTCCTCCCGGAGCTTCGCGATCGGGAGGGCGAGCGCGTTGCCCTTCGACATCTCCACCTCCAGGCGGAGCTTGGTCACGCTGAAGAACGCGAGGTTCAACCCCGAGAACATGGCCGACTGGGAGATGCAAACCAGGATTCCGATCCACGTTATGGCTTCCATGTTCCGCGAACT
The DNA here is from genome assembly GCA_964351535.1 of uncultured Planctomycetaceae bacterium. Taxonomy (GTDB): domain Bacteria; phylum Planctomycetota; class UBA1135; order UBA1135; genus JAUIDW01. Next base: position 3,477 of record CAYGPA010000308.1, on the reverse strand, counting down.
TCCGGGCCGAAGGTGAAGGTCTTCTGTCGGAGAGGGTCCCGAAGCCGCTACGGGGTCCTCCGCAGGACGTGAAGGAGCCGCTTGCGACGGGCGGCGGTCCACTCGGGGCTTCCGAGCAGGCTCGGGAATCGGAGAAGAAGATCGAAGGATCCGGCCCGGACCCTCTCCAATGTCGGCATGCAGGACCAGGACGTGGACCGCCTGGAGGAGGATCTCGCAGCCGTCGCCGGGCAGCTGGAGAGCCGAATGGACTGGAGGCGACTCGAGCCCGGGGTGAGGTGGGCGCTGGGCCGGCCGATGCGAGAGCTCCTCTGGACCCTCGGCCTGATCGCCGTGGGGATCGGCGTGGGTTTCTGGACGCCGGCCGGCTGGATGCTCGCGGGCGGGCTCCTGCTGGCGGTGCTCCCCGGTCGCGTCCGCGACGTACGCGAGCGCCGGCAGGCCCTGGGCAACGTGGGCGAGGGCGATCTCCTGGCGCTGATCCGACGCGAGCTGAGGAGGAGGCTCGCGAAGCACTTCATCCGGGCCCTGGTCGCCGTCGCGTTCGCCCTGCTCTACGCGCTGGTCGGCGTCCTCGCCGCGGATTCGAGGCCCGGGCTGATCGCGGCCGCGGTGCTCGTGGTGATCGCCGCGGTGAGGTTTCTCTGGCTCCTCCCACGCGCCTCCCGCGCGCTGCGAGAGTTCGAGCGCGGCAGGATCGCCGCATGATCGAGCCCGCAGTGGAGGCGCGGCTGTCCAGGGAGCTGCGCGGCCCGCCGGCGGCGCGCGAGTCGGCCATGGGCGAGCTCTTCGAGCTCACGCGCGCCTCGGTCCACGGCATCGCGTTGCGCGTGACGGGACGGGCGGACCTGGCGCAGGATGCCGTGCAGGAGACCTTCGTCGACGTGCTGCGGGGGATCGACGCCTTCCGCGGAGAAGCCCGGCTGACGACGTGGCTCTACCGGATCGCGGTGCGCGCGGCGATCCGGGTCGCGAGCCGCGCGAGCCGACGCGCCGCACCGCTGCCCGACGAGCTCGCGCAACGAACGGACGGGCCGCCCGATGCGCTGGCCCGGCGCGAGGGCGCCGCCCGCATCCTCGCCGCCCTGTCGCGGCTGCCGGCGGCGCAGCGGGCCGTGCTGGCCCTCGCAGCGCTCGACGACCTCCCGCAGATCGAGATCGCCGCCGTGCTCGGCATACCGGCCGGCACCGTGTACTCGCGGCTGCACCAGGCGCGCGAGCGCATGCGTGAGGTGCTCGAGCGGGGACCTTCCTGAGGCCTGCAGCCCAGGGGGTCGAGCACGTGCGATTCCGTCAGCCCCGTCGAACTTCGCCGTCGGCGTTCCACGTGCGGACCTTCGCGAGCGGGGGCTCGGCGGCCAGCGCCGCGGCGCAGTCCCTGCCCGCGTCGAGCTCGCGCAGGATCCAGCGGCGCTGCGCGGTCGCGGAAGCGAGGGGGACCTCCGTGGCGAACCGCGTCTCGCCGTCGACCGCCCGCACGAGGACCTCGACGCCGCGGGGGTCGGAGGAGAGGCCCGTACCCGCGGCCTTCACGCAGGCCTCCTTGTGCGCCCACGCGCGGAAGAACAGGTGCACGCGGTCGCCGGGTGCGGCCGTGCGCCAGACCTCGAGCTCGCGCGCGGAGAGGACGCGCTCGGCCAGCGCGTCGTCGACACGCGTCGGGACGATCTCCTCGACGTCGATGCCCACCTCGCGGTCCGCGGCGACGGCGACGAGGAGCCACGCGCTCGAGTGCGCGAGGTTGAAGCGCGGCGCCGTTCGCGGCGCGCACAGGAAGGGCTTGCCGTGGGGACCGCGGCCGAACGCGAGCTCGCCGGGCTCGACGTGCGCGTAGCGCGCCAGCACGAGCCGCAGGAGGCCGGCCGCGGCGATCGCGGCGTCCCGCAGGTGCGCGAAGCGCTTGCGCCGGGCCGCGGCGAGCTCCTCCGCGCTCGCGATGTGCTCGAGGTGGGCGAGCGCGTCGAGCGGCAGGTCCAGCCGCGCGCGCCAGACGTGCACCTCACCGTCGGCCAGCCGGAGCTCCCGCGGCGGCGGAACCCACGCGTCGCTCAGGGCAGCGCTCCGGCCGCCGCGGCGAGCTTCTCGTCGACGACATGGGCGACGTCCGCGGGCGCGTCGAGCAGGAAGAAGTGTCCGCCCGGGAACCAGCGCGCGTCGAACGCGCCAGCCGTCCGCTCGGCCCAGGCTTCGAGGTCCGGGCGCGGCACCTCGAGATCCTGTTCGCCTCCGAGCGCCGTGACGGGAAGGTCGAGCGTCGCGACGGAGCTCGGGTCGAAGCGATACGCTTCGTACATCTCGAAGTCGGCGCGCAGGGCCGGCAGGACGAGCTCGAGCAGCTCGGAGTGCTGGCGAACCTCGGGGGGCATTCCGCCGAGCTCCTCGATGGCCGCGAGGAACTCCTCGTCGGGCAGTGCATGGATCGGGCGCTCGGTCGCGACGCGCTGCGGCGCGCGGCAGGCGGATGCGAAGAGGTGCAGGGGTGCGCGTCGCCCGGCCGCCAGCAGGCGGCGTGCCAGCTCGAACGCGACCAGCGCTCCGAGGCTGTGTCCGAACAGCGCGAACGGGGCCGCGTCGAGCTCGCCCGCGAGCTCGCGCGCGAGCGCGTCGGCCAGCGCGCCGACGTCGCGGAAAGGCTCCTCGACCAGGCGCCGCTCGCGGCCGGGCAGGAGCACCGGGACGACCTCGAGTCGCGCGCGCACGTGGCGCGCGAGTGCGTGGTAGGGCGCGGACCCGCCGCCGGCGAACGGGAGGGCGAAGAGCCGCAGGGCGTCTCGCTCGCGCGGCCGAGGGAGCCACGCGGAGGTCGCGCTCACGCGTCTCCCATTTGCTTGCGGACGCTCAAGGGGCGCATGTCGGTCCACACCTTCTCGATGTGGTCGAGGCACTCCGTGCGCGTGCCCCGCACGCCCTCCTCGCGCCAGCCCGCGGGCAGCTCGCGCTCGGCGGGCCAGATGGAGTACTGCTCCTCGTGGTTGAGAACGACGCAGTAGACGCGGCCGTCGTCCTCTTCTTCGTCGTCGTTCGTCACGCGCTGACCTCCACGGGCTCGGCCGCGCGGCGCTCCTCGGCCTGCTGGATCTCGCGTCCGTAGACCTTCTCGAAGTTGCGCGAGAGAGAGAGGAACTGCTCCGCGACGAGGTTGCCCGGCTGCGGGTTGCCGAACACGACCTCCTCGCCCATGCGGCGACGCTGCTCTTCGTTCTTGAACGTGAGCCGCAGTCCCCAGTACAGGAAGCGCAGGCGCTCGCGCCACCCGGCGAACGGGATGTGCTTCCACATGAAGGCCGGGTTCTCGAACTTGAACGGGTCCACCTGGGCCATGTAGAAGAGGTGCACGAGGGTCCCGTTGACGCGGTAGTAGCGATCGACGGTGCGGTCGTAATCCGAGAGCAGTTGCTCCTGCCGCGACGCGTCGTCCAGGATCTCGTTCAGCGCCTTGGACAGCATGAACGCGCTGTTGAACGTGATCTGCAGGCC
>CAYGPA010000307.1:0-6951 GCA_964351535.1 uncultured Planctomycetaceae bacterium | reverse complement strand
GCGTCGAGGGCCTTGGCCTCCGTCAGCTCGGGGTGGATGCGCAGGGCGCGCGCGAAGGCCTCGCGCGCGTCGCTCCACGCCCCGCGCTGCAGGTGGGCCGTCCCGCACGCGAGGTGCACCTCGTGGTAGCTGCGCCGGATCTCCGCCGCGCGCGCCCAGCTCTCGAAGGGATCCCCGCCCTGCAGCTCCAGCACGTCGCCGCGCAGGCGCCACACCTCCTCCGCGTCGGGATCGTCCGCGAGGACCTGGTCGCAGGCGCGCAGGCTGGCGTCGAGCGCGCCGTCGGCCAGGAGGCGCACGGCGCGGGCGTAGCCGAGCTGCCAGCGCGCGACGTCGTCGGAGCCGCGCCGCGCCTCCTGCATCGCGAGCATCGCGCGGTCGAGGCGCGCCTTCGCGAGCTCGAGGCTGTGCCTCACGCCCATCGGCTGCAGGTGCTTGCGCGCCGTGCGCGCCTCGGCCAGGTACAGGTCGAGGTAGAGGCGACCCAGCTCGAACCACGCGCCGGTGCGATCGGGGACGCGGTCGACGCTGCGCTCCATGTCCTCCAGCGCCTCGTCGAAGCGACCGAGCCGGTACAGCGCCGCGCCGCGGTAGAAGCGCGCCCAGGCGGTGTCGGGCTGCGCGCGGAGCACACGCTCCATGCGCGTCACGACCGCTTCGAGCCGCGGCCAGGTGCGCGTGACGTCGGTCGAGATGCGGTAGCGGTCGGCGTCCCAGGCCGAGATCTCGCGCACGACCTCGAGCCCCGCCGTCCAGTCGGTCTCGATCGGCCCGGCGCCGACTGTGGACGCGTCGTCGGACCCGGGCTCGACCGTGGGCACGTCGGTGCCGACGAGCGTCTGGACGAGGCGCGCGAACCAGCGCCCCTCGGGCTGGACGGCCTGCAGCCGCAGGAACTCGTCGAGGGCCTCCGCGAGCTCGAGCGCGCCGGGGAAGCGCTCCGCCGGCTCCTTGCGCAGGCAGCGCAGGACGATCTCCTCGAGCTCGGGCGGCACGTGCGGCGCGACCGCGCGCGGACGCGCCGGCGGATCGTGGATCACCGCGTGCAGCAGGTCGACCAGGTTCGAGCCCTCGAACGGCTCGTAGAGGATCGCGCCCAGCGAGTAGACGTCGCTGCGCGCGTCGATCGCCGCGATCTCGCCGCGCGCCGGCTCGGGCGACATCAGCGCCGGAGTGCCGAGGATCGTGCCCTCCTGGCTCAGCGTCTCGCCGCGCGCCGGGTCGAGGTCGCGGGCGAGGCCGAAGTCGGTGACGTACACGCGCCCCTCGCGGTCGAGCAGGACGTTCTCGGGCTTGACGTCGCGATGGACGATGCCCTCGCGGTGCGCGTGCGACAGCGCGATGGCCACGTCGCGCACCTTCTCGACCCGACCCGTGAGGTCCAGGCGGGCCTCCGCCAGGTTGCCGCCGTCGACGTACTCCATGACGATGTAGGGCCGGCCGGCGTACTCGTCGAGCTCGAAGACGCGCACGATCGACGCCTCCTTCAGTCGCGCGGTGAAGCGCGCCTCGCGCCGGAAGCGCTCGATCTCGAGCGGCCGCGCGCCGGTGAGGTACTTGACCGCGACGAGGCGGTCGAGGTTCTTGTCGCGCGCCAGGAAGACCTCACCGCCCCCGCCGCGCCCCAGCGTGCGGATCAGCTCGTACTTCGGCGGCAGCTCGGACAGCGGGTCGGGCCCGAGGTCCGCGCCGAGGAGGTCGGACTCCACGACGCGCTCCGCCAGCTCGCGGTCGCCGCGTTCCGCGGCCGAGGGCTCGCGCTCGAGAGTCACGCGCTCCTCCGGGCCGGGCGCGGACGTCGAGTACAATGCGCGCGGTGTTTCCGACGACCATCTGGACGACGATCCGTCAGGCGGGAGCGAACGACCGGGAGGCACTCGAGGCCTTCGCCGTTCAATACCGCGAACCGGTCCGGCGCTACCTGCGCGGGCGCGGCTTCTCGTCCGCGGACGCCGAGGATCTGTGCCACGAGGTGTTCGTCCGGCTCCTCGAGAAGGGCGTGCTCGAGCGCGCCGACGCGGCGCGCGGGCGCTTCCGTGCGCTGCTGCAGACGATCGCGTCGCGCGTCGCGACCGACCGCCTGCGCAAGCGGCGAGAGGACGCGGCGCCGCCGAACGACGGCGTCGAGGTCGCGTCGGGCGAGGTCGAGGGCGACGCGGAGTTCGATCGCGCGTGGGCCCTGCACCTCACGGAGCGCGCGCTGGAACGCATGCGGGATCGGAACTCGCCGTACCATGCCGTCTTGAGCGCTCACCTGTCGGGCCAGAAGCAGGACCGTAACAAACTCTGGATTGCCCGTAGGCAGCTGTCGAGCCTGATCCGCGACGAGGTCGCGCAGACCTGCACGCAGCCCGAGGACCTGGAGGAGGAGCTTGCATACCTCCAACAATTCCTGCGTCCGCGGGCCCGAGACTGACCGCGAGTCGTCCCGGTCAGCGATCCTCCGCGAGCTCTTGCGCGGTCCGTCGCTCGACGCTCGGTGTCCGCAGCGCGTGTTCCAGCGCGGAGAAGAGCACCGGATCTCGATCGCCCTCGTCCACGCCGCGCAGGTCCTCGTCCGGATCGTCGTGGTAGTCGTCTGGATCGCTCTCGAGCGCGACGTCCACCGGGACGCCGCGATCCAGTCGTACGCCTTCCTCGTCGAAGACCTCGAGCTCGGGGATCCGGATGGACATGTCCTCCCCGACGGGGACCCAGTCGATGAAGAGCTCGTGGCCGAGGGTCGGCGCGCCGAGCAGCGTCACCTGCGGGGCCCGACTCGCGGCCAACGCGAGGCGCTCGCCGTAGCTGCGGGTCCCCGGACCGACCAGGACGAGCACCGGCGCGCGATAGCGCCAGGCGCCTCGCGGCTTGCAGCGCAGCTCCTCGAGCTCGCCGTCCTCCCCCGCGCGCCGCGCCCAGACCACGTCTTCGTCGAGCAGTCGTCCCGCGAGCTCCATGGCGACCCGGCCGTCGTCGCCCCCGGTGCGGCGCAGGTCGAGGATCAATGTCCACGTGTCCCTCAGCTCCGCGAGCGCCTCGTCGAATTCGGCCTCGGTCTCCTCGCCGATCCAGCCGAGCGCGAGGTAGCCCACGCCGTTCGGCGTCCGGGCGCGCCACAGGGTCCGTTCGTACTCGATCGTTCCCAGGATGTTGACCACGCCGTCCCAGTTCACGTTGGGGACGGTGGGCGCGGTCGCGAACGACGGCAAGTACAGCTCGCCGGCCCGCACGCGCAGGCGCGGATCGTGGAACGTGTCGAGCAGCGCGTGCAGCGCGACTCCCAGCTCGAGCCGCGTTCTCGACCGCGACGCGTCGCGCCGCTGGTCCATGCGCAGCTCTTCCCAGGACTCCTCGTCGAGCTCCTCGAGCGGGCCGTACCGTTCAGCGAGCAGCGAGCACGCGCGGTCGAAGACTCTTCCGGCCACGTTGGAGTCGATCTCGGTACCCCGGGGAAGCGCGCGGGTCACGTAGCTGCCGTCGTAGCGCACGCGCCCCGTATCCAGGTCGAATACGTAGACGCGGCGCGTTCCCTCCTTCGTGTCCACGTCCACCACGACCTCGTCACGCCCCACGACGAACGGTTGCCCCTGGCGCGACCAGCGCCCGCGCCGCTTGTGGCCCTCGATCATCGTTCCCCAGGCGTGCGCGTTGCGATCGCCCGAGGGCGACACCGTTCGCAGCGGGAAGAGGTCCCCGACCCGCGAGGGATGGAAGCGCAGGAGCACGCTGCAGGCGCTCTCCTTCTCGCCCGGCAAGTCCGTGACGATCTTCGCGGGACGCTCGGGGATCACCACGGCCCAGAGCGCGCTGCCCTCGTGATGACCGACGATCAGGTGGCTCGCGCCCAACCGCAGACGGAAGCGCTTCCTGGACTCGAGCGTGAAGGAGCGCAAGCGCCAAACGTCCGCGGGCGTCGATTCGCACTCGAGGCCCTCCCGCTGTCCCGCGCGCACCGCGTGCGTGGGGTACGCGGCAGCCAGATCTTCGCCCCCACGGCCCGGCGCGAACGACGCCGCCGCGGCGACCACGAGCATCCACTCGCACAGCATGTCTCGACCTCCCCGTCTCTGCCGTGCAGCGTCTTCGCTGGCGAGCGCGGCGCCTCACGACGAGTTTCAGGGTAGTCCCGAGGACTCGATCCCACCACCGGAGGGCCTCCGGACCGCTACCGAGACGCAGAGGACGCGGCGGGCGGGCCCGCCGAACGGCTCACTGTGCGCGCCATCGCGCTCGCGACCGCGCGCACGCGCTGGTTCTGGATCGAGCGCCCGGAGGTGTCGACGGCGGGACTGCCGGCTCCGAGGAGGTGCGGACGCTCGGCGTACTGGACCGTTGCGGCGGACGTCAGCGAATGTGCCGTGACCCGGAGCGGGTGGCGTGGTCGTGGGGAGAAGTCCGGATTCGTCCGGGCTAGCGTTTCGTCGACAGGACGAGCAAGTCGGAGCGCCGGGGAGCGCCGTCGACGAGCCGTCCGGGCAGGACCGCCTGCAGGGACAAGCTGCCCCCACTCGGAATCGTCGCGGGAAAGCGCGGGAGGACGATCTCGCCCGCGCCCTCGCCGTCGAGCTGGACCGGAATCCGTCCCTCGGGACGGTTCGCGATCAACCAGTCCGGCCGGGTCGCGTCGGGTTCGACGGACCAGAGCAACAGCACCTTGCGGCCGGCGTGTTCGGGCGCGCGCACTCGCAGCGTGGTTCCGCTGCCGTCCGTGGTGTCGCCCCCTTCGGCGATCAACGCGAGGGACGAGCCCCCCACCGCGATCGTCCGCCAGCGCGGCGTCCCGCCGGCGACGTCCGGACCGGTCGCCAGCGGCAGGTGGTAGTCCCAGATGCCGCGGCCGTAGGTCCCGAAGCGCATGACGTTCGCCGACGGCACCGCCTCGACCGACCAGTAGATCGTGATCGGCGTGCGATCGTGCGCGATGCTCGTCCACTGTCCGGTCGAGCGCCGCCAGCGCCAGGCGCCGGTCTCCGTGGCGGCGTACAGGTCGCCCCCGCCGTCCGCGGCCCAGGCCAGGTCGTAGACCAGGGTCGGCGGCAGCCCCGCGGACTCCGCCTGCCACGTCGCGCCGCCGTTCGTGGTGCGGAAGACCGCCGGGCCGCTGTAGCCCGAGCCGCCCACGACCGCTTCGAGGGCGTCGTCGGGGTTCACGTCGATCGCGGTGCCGTAGAAGTAGTGCGGGTCCGGCCCGATCGAGGCGGAGTTCGTCCAGGTCACACCGTGGTCGGTGCTGAAGAACAGTCGCCCGCGGTCGTTGGCGGCGTAGACGCGCTGGGGATCCGAAGGCGCGAAGTCGATCGCCGTCAGGTAGTTCGCCCCACCGACGAGGAAGTCGTGAGCCGAGTGGACGGCCTGCGAGAAGTTCGGTCCCGAAACTTGAGTGAACCGATACAGCACGTCCGCGCACAGGAAGACCGTGCCGGGCGCGATCGGGTCGGCCTGCACCATCGGCAGCCAGCCGTGGTTCGAGCCCGCGGGGAAGTCCAGCACGGGGAACTGCAGCTGCGGGTTCTGCTCGCCCTGCTGGACGAGGATGAAGCCCGGGTAGACCGAGTAGACCTTGCCGTGACCGCCGCTCGACGACGTCAGGTGCCCGTAGTCGCCGCTGATGAGCTGATCGAAGTCCGTCGACGGCCCGTCGATGCCCGGCCCCGCATAGCGCCCGCGCTGGTAGCCCTGGTCCTGCGCGCCCGCCAGGATCAACTCGGTGTCGATGCTCGAGGTCAGCGTCGAGTAGTACTGGCTGACGCCGAGGCCCGACAGGCTCAGGTTCTGCACCGTCACGAAGCCGTCGCGGCTCTCGTACAGTCCGCCGTCGGTCGACACGTACCAGATCTCTGCCCCGGGGTCGTCGGGGTCGGGCCAGCAGTGGATCCCGGGCACGTCGGCGTGCAGCCGGTTGGCCGGATCGCCGTAGTAGGAACCCCATGTGTTCTGGCGCTGGAAGGACGCGCCGCCGTTGAACGAGCGCCACGTCTCGATGTCCGCCGACGCCAGCAGGTCGGGGTTCACGCTGGAGGCCTGGAAGCTCTCCCACGAGTTCCCGGTCCAGAGGTGGTCGAGGTCGGAGACGCTGGTCCACGAGACGCCGCCGTCGGAGCGGTAGAGCCGCCACTGGCTGCCCTCGAGCGCGGCGACGTAGAGCCGCGGCGCGCCGGCCTCGCTGCCCACGAGGCGCCCGCGCGAGCCCGTCGAGCCGACGTTCGCGAGCGTCGTGAAGGTGACCCCGCCGTCGGTCGACTTCAGCACCTGGTTCGAGCGCAGCAGGTACACGGTGTTCACGGCCTCCGGACCCGTGCGCGGGACCCAGATGTCCCCGGGCCAGTTGACCGGGCCGGTCCAGCGCAGCGTGAAACTCTGCCCCAGGTCGGAGGAGGTGTAGACGCGGCCGCGCGAGGCCCACTCGCCGTACAGCACGATCGTGCGCGCCGTGTCCTGCAGCGCGGCGAGGCCGCGCGCGGAGCTCAGCGCGGGCAGACCCGCGGGCGTGACCCACGTCTGCCCGCCGTCCACGCTGCGGTAGACGTCGCCGTCGTCCTGCGTGACGACCAGGATGTCGGGATCGCCCGCGACGACCGCCGGCAGCGCCACGATCTCGTGCACGCCGCCGTAGAGGTTGTCGCCGAGCGGCGTCCACTCGGTGCCGCTGGGGTTGCCGCGCCACATCCCGCCCAGGTTCGAACCTGCGTAGAGGAAGCGCCCCTCCGGCGCGTCGGCGCGCACCGGGCCGAGCACCGCGCAGTGCATGCGTCCGGCCTGGTTGCGGCTGCCGACCTCCGACCAGAAGCCGCCGACCGGAGCCATCGGACCCTCGAGCGGAGCGGAGCGCCGCAGCATCTCCGCCCGCGCGTTCTGCTCCTCGATCGCGCGCCAGTCGACGCCGGGCGCCGCGCGGTGGCGCTCCGCCATCCAGGCCTCGCGCTCGCGCTGCATCTCCTCGCGGACCTCGGGATCGCGCTCGAGCGGCAG
>CAYGPA010000306.1:0-6989 GCA_964351535.1 uncultured Planctomycetaceae bacterium | reverse complement strand
CACCAGTCGCAGGACGGCTCCTGGGACACCGACGAGTTCATGGTGAACTGCGGCAAGATCGGCTCCACGATCTGCCCGGACCCCGGTGAGCCGCTGCACGACGTCGGCATGACCGGTCTGGCGCTGCTCGCGTTCCTCGGCGACGGCCACAACACGCGCACCGGTCAGTACAAGAACGTCGTCTCGAACGGCATCAAGTGGCTGAAGGACCAGCAGGATCCCGACCTCGGCCTGCTCGGCGACAAGATCGGCCAGGCGTTCATGTACAACCACTCGATCGGCGCGCTGGCGATCTGCGAGGCCTACTACTTCTCGAAGAGCCCGCTGATCAAGCGCACCGCGCAGGACGCGATCAACTTCATCACGCGCGCGCGCAACCCGTACGGTGCCTGGCGCTACGACTACCCGCCGATCGGCGACAACGACACGTCGGTCACGGGCTGGATGGTGTTCGCCCTGAAGTCGGCCGAGGAGGCCGGCCTCCAGGTCGACCCCGAGGCCTTCACGGGCGCGCTGTCCTGGATCGACGAGGTGACCGACACCGCCAACGGTCGGGTCGGCTACGACTCCATCGGCAGCGCCAGCTCGCGCGTTCCGCGCCAGAACGATCACTACCCGCCCGAGAAGGGCGAGGCCATGACGGCCGTGGGTCTCCTCTGCCGCTTCTTCCTCGGTCAGGATCCCGACAAGGACAAGATCATGGACAAGCACGCCGAGCTCATGCGGGAGACCCTGCCGGAGTGGAACCCCGACGAGTTCGGCACGGACATGTACTACTGGTACTACGGCTCGTACGCGATGTACCAGATGGGCGGCAGCAAGTTCTGGGATCCCTGGAACAAGGCGATGAAGAAGGCAGTCGTCGACTCGCAGCGCCGCGACGGTGACGAGAAGGGATCGTGGGATCCGGTCGGCCCGTGGGGCTTCGCCGGCGGCCGCGTCTACTCGACCGCGCTGATGACGCTGTGCCTCGAGGTGTACTTCCGCTACGCGAAGGTGCTCGGCGCGCGCTGACCCCGAGGACGACCCACCGCAACCACCCGCGGGGGTTCGGCGCGACGCGCCGGACCCCCGCTTTCGTAGATGCGCGACAACGCGGCGAACCAACGGCGATTCACGACGTTGTAGGGACCGAACACGCCATCGATGGACAGGCCCGTTCTTCAGGAAACGAGCCCGCGCGCGTGAGCACTCGAGCGACGCCAGGACGGATCGCGGGTGCCTCGCGGCGCGGGTGAAACCACCGGAGAGATGCCCATGGTCCCGCACCGAATCGATGACGTCGCGCCGCCCGCACCGCACGCCTGGGAGGCCGAGAGCTCGTTTCAGGATCAGCTCGCGAGCTGGCTGGAGCGCACCCCCTGGCTCGCGCTGTCGCTGATCGCGCACGCGCTCGGGTTCGCGATCCTCTTCGCGATCCCGTGGCAGCTCCTGCGCGCCGAGGAGCCGACCACGATCACGGCGCAGCTCGAACAGACGGTCGAGGATCCGTTCGTCGAGGACCCGCTGCCGGAAGAACCCGAAGAGCTCGAGGACGTCGAGGTCGAGGAGCCGCTCATGCAGGACGCCGACGTCGACCCGACCGACGAGCCGCTCGATCGCGCGGAGGACTCCGGGCCCGCGAGCGACCTCGACCTCCTGTCGGAGGAGACGTTCGACTCGGAGGCGTTCCAGGGCATTCTCGGCCTGGGCGGAGGTGACCTCGGTGGGCTCACGGGCCGCTTCGGCCGCGGGACCGGCGGAGATCCGCCCGGAGGCCGCGGAACCCGCGTCGCGGTCCAGCACGCGCTCGACTGGCTGCGCCTGCACCAGTCGCCCGACGGCTCGTGGGACTGCGACGGATTCGAGCAGCGCTGCGGCTCGATCGGCTCCACCGTGTGCGGCGGAGCGGGGGAGTCGCTGCACGACGTGGGCGTCACGGGCCTGGCCCTGCTCGCGTTCCTCGGGGACGGCAACACGCCGCGGCACGGCCCCCACCAGGACGTGGTCCGGCGCGCCGTGCGCTGGCTCGTCGACCAGCAGGACCCCGACACCGGCCTGATCGGCCAGGCCCTGGGCTCCGCGTTCGTGTACGACCACGCGATCGGAACGCTGGCGCTGTGCGAGGCCTACTACCTCTCCGGGAGCCCGCTCCTGCGCACGCCGGCGAAGGAAGCCGCCGCGCTGATCACGCGGGCGCGCAACCCCTACGGCGCCTGGCGCTACGCGCTCACTCCCGACGGCGAGAGCGACACGTCGGTCACGGGCTGGATGGTCTTCGCGCTGAAGTCCGCGGCCGATTCCGGCCTGGTCGTCGACGAGCGCGCGTTCCAGGACGCCCTCACGTGGCTGGACGAGGTCAGCGATCCGCGCACGGGGCGCGCCGGCTACCAGCGGAGGGGAGAGCCCAGCTCACGCATCCGGCGCGTGAACGACCACTTCCCGACCGAGAGCGGCGAGGCGATGACCGCCGTCGCGCTCCTCTGCAGGTTCTTCCTCGGACAGGACCCGCGCGAAGAGGAGCTCATGAAGCGCCACGCCGACCTGCTGCTCGAGCGCCTGCCCGAGTGGGACCCCGACGGCTTCGGGAACGACATGTACTACTGGTACTACGGCACGTACGCGATGTACCAGATGAGCGGGCGCCACTGGGCCGCGTGGAACGGGGCCATGAAGCGCGCCGTGCGGGACTCGCAGCGCATGGACGGGGACGAGCGCGGCTCGTGGGACCCGTCGGGTCCCTGGGGCTTCTCGGGCGGGCGCGTCGCCTCGACGGCGTTCATGACGCTCTGCCTCGAGGTGTACTACCGCTACGATCGGGTGCTGGGGGCGCGTTGATCCGCCGGCGCTCGCGGTCCGCTGCCCGTCAGCAGACGCGACGGTGGAAGGGCTTCAGGAACTCCGCGACGTTGGCCTTGTCGCGCGAGAGCAGCCCGCCGTCGCTCTCCGACTTCAGGTGCACGGTCGTCGACGGCATGCCCTCGGGGCCCGACACCGTGATCACGACGGTGGCCTTGCCGCCGAGAACGCCCCGGTCGCGCTGGCACGTGATCGCGCCGCGCGGCTCGTCGACGGCCAGGACCTTCCAGCCCGGAAGGTCCTCCACGAGGTTCAGCGCCTCTTGCCAGATCCCGTCCTTCAACGCCGCGACTCGCAGCGTCTGCAGGGACGGGCTCGGGGCATCGTCGGTCGTCTCGAAGGACCCGCCCATGAACGTGGGAGCGGCCTAGGCCTTCGAGGCGGCCGCGCGGGAGAGCTGCTGCTTCTTGCGCGCCGCGGCGTTCTTGTGGAGGACGCCGTTCTTGGCGGCCTTGTCGACGCGCTTCATGGCCTCGGCCAGACGCTTCTTGGCCTCGTCGGCGTTCTCCGCCTGGTCGAGGTTCTTGACGGCCGTGCGCATGCGGCTCGTAACGATCTTGTTCTGGATGCGGCGCCCTTCGGCCTGGCGCAGACGCTTCTCGGCTTGCTTGTTGTTCGGCATGGTCTAGCGAAACTCTTCCATCTTGGCGGCTACGTCGCGGTAGCCGATGTCCACTTCGTAAATGCGGGCGTAGAAGGACCGAGCCTCCTCACCCTTCATCTCGGCTGCCGCGAGGTCGCCGAGATTGTACAGGATCTCCTTGGCCCGCTCGTCCACCTGGAGGACCCCTTCCAGGGCCTTCTCGTATTCCTTGCGGGCCAGGTCGTTGAAGCCCTTCTGCTGGAAGCAGCTGGCCATGAAGAACTGCGCCTCGCGCCGGACGCGGGGGTCGGCGTTGGCCTTCTGGAACTCGGACAGGGCCTCGTCGAGCCGCTCCAGCCGCATCAGACGGCGCCCGTGCTGCAGGCGCAGCGAGGCGTCTCCGGGGTGCATGCGGACGCGGTCGCGGTAGTCCTCGAGCTCGAACTCGAGCAGCTCTCGTTCGAGCTCGCCCGCCCGGGCCTGGTCGCCGTCCTTGTCCGCCCGCGAGATCTGCTTCTTGATCACCTTGGCGCGCAGGTCGCCGCGCCGGCAGACGAGCTCGAACGACTCGCGCCGGTACTCGAGCGCCCGCTCGACCATGTCCAGGGCCGCGGGCCAGTCGCGCAGCTTCTCGTGAACGTCGGCGAGCTGCAGCAGCAGGTCGGGATCGCCGGGTGAATCGGCGTAGGCGCTCTCGAGGCGCTCGAGCTCCTTCGCCAGGTCCTCGGCGCTCAGGTGCCGACGCTTCGATCGCTCGAGCTGCGCGGCGAGATCCTTGTCCTTGATCTGCGTCCGGCTGTGCTGATCGGAGACCATCTGGGTCGACGACAGCGCCGTCTCCGCCGCCAGGTCCTTGCGCGCCTTGAGCGCCTCCTGGTCGCGGGGGTCCGCGGACAGCGCGCGCTCGTAGTACTCGAGCGCCCGCGCGTGGTCGCCCTGTCGGTAGAGGATCCCGCCCGCGCGCTTGAGGCCCGCCGGGTTCTTGGGAGCGATCTCCGCCAGGAACTCGTAGACCGCCAGCGCCGACTTCAGGTGTCCGGCGTCCTCCAGCGCGTTGCCGAGCAGCAGGTTGCCTTCCTCGTCGAGCGGGTTGCGCGCGAGGTAGCCTTCGCACGCCTTCGCGCAGGCGTCGTGCCGCCCCGCCCTGCGCAGCGTCTTCGCCGTGGCCAGCGGCATCGCGCCGCCGAGCGCGCGCAGGAGCTTGCCGCCCTTCTTGCGCTCGAAGCGCTCCTTCAGCGCGCGCCGCAGGCCCGAACGCGCGTCGCCGAGGTCCGGGGCGAGCTCGAGGAGCTGCTGGTACAGCTCGATCGCGAAATCGTAGTTGCGCCGGCGGTGGGCCTCTTCGGCCTTCTGGATCTGCTTGGAGTAGTCCACGGAGTCGGTTCGAGCTCGCTGCGGCCGGCCGTCCGGTCGAGGCCTTCCGGAGCGCTTTCCCGGGAGGTCCCCCGGCGAGGCCCGCGGAGGCGGGCGCGGCGGTCGGCTCGTGGGGCGAGGAACCGGGCCGGAGGAGCAGCTGTCGGAGCCTGGGCCCGGAAGATCGGGCGGAGAATGCTATCGGCGTGGCCGAGACCCGTCAACGGAGGCTATCCTGCCTCCCCACCCTGGTTTCGGCCCCGATCCGGGCCTAGTCCGGGCTAGCAGCCCGCTGGAGAGGTGGACCCCCTCCCCCCACACGACCATGGAATCGGAGAAGCTCGAGTTCGAACTGACGCTGTACCCCCAGCCGGTCCTGCGCAAGGTGGCCGAGCCCGTCGAGGTCTTCGACGACGAGCTGCGGCGCACCGTGGAGGCGATGTTCGAGCTCATGGTGCGCAGCAACGGCGTGGGCCTGGCGGCCCCCCAGGTGGGCCTGCGCAAGCGCATCCTGGTCCTGAACGCGACCGGTGAGGAACCCGATGCCCTGGTGCTGATCAATCCGCGCCTGGTCGAGCGCTCGGGGCCGGAGACGACCTTCGAGGAGGGCTGCCTCTCGTTCCCCGGCATCTTCGCCGAGATCCGCCGCCCGGACACGTGCGTGGTCGAGGCCCAGGACGTGGACGGGAAGTCGTTCCGCGCCGCGTACGAGGGCTTCCCGAGCCGCATCATCCAGCACGAGTACGACCACCTCGAGGGCGTGCTGCTCGTGGACCGCATGTCGCCGGCCGACAAGGTGCGGCACAAGGCGGCGCTCCAGGAGCTCGTCGACCGCTACAAGCGGAGTCGTCCGACCGCGCCGGCCCGCCGTCGGTGATCACCACCTTCGAACTGCGCCACCTCCCCGGTGCGCCCGAGCGCGAAGCGCAGGAAACCGCGCCAGGCGCGCGGGAGAGCAGCGGCGCCGTGGTCAGCATCGGCGTCTTCGATGGCGTCCATCTGGGTCACAAGGCCCTCTTGGACGTCAATCTCGAGCGCTCTCGCGAGCTGGGCGCGACGGCCACGGTGGTCACGTTCCGTCGCCACCCGAAGCGCGTGCTGCTCGGGCGCGCGCCGCGCACGCTGACCAGTCTCGAGCACCGCCTGGAGCTCTTTCGACGCGCCGGCATCGAGCACTGCGTCGCGCTGCCGTTCGACGAGCGCCTGCGGGAGACCTCGGCCGAGGAGTTCGTGCGCGAGGTGCTGGTCGAACTCCTCGGTGCGCGATCGTTCGTCCTCGGCTTCGACAGCAAGTTCGGCAAGGACCGACGCGGGACGCCCGAGCTGCTGCGCAGCATGGGCCTCGACGTGCTCATCGCACCCAAGGTCGTCGTGGCGGGCCGAGCCGTGTCGAGCACGGCGATCCGCGAGGCCATCGAGCTCGGTGACCTGAAGGGCGCGGAGCGAATGCTGGGCCGGCCGGTCACGCTGTGGGGCACGGTGGTCCACGGGCGCGGGCTCGGACACGAGCTCGGCTTCCCCACCGCCAACCTGAACCTCCACCACGAGCTGCACCCCCCCGTGGGCGTCTACGCCTGCCGTGCGCGGCTCGTCGAGCGCCGGGTCCCGGAGTCCGCCGCCGAGGCGAGTCCCGCTGCCGCCGAACCGCGCGCCTCCATCCCCGCGGTCGCCAACGTCGGATTCCGCCCCACCGTCGACGGCGCGCCCGCGGCGGATCCGCTCGTCGAGGTGCACCTGCTCGACTTCCAGGGGGATCTCTACGGAGCCGTCCTCGAGCTGGAGTTCGTCGAGAAGCTGCGCGGGGAGCAGCGCTTCGCGGGCCTGGACCCGTTGCGGGCTCAGATCCGCTTGGACGTGGCCGCGGGACGGCGGCTGCTGGCGGGCCCGAGCTGACCTCCGGGACTGCCGGGGTCGCGTCGGGGACCCGCCCCCTCGTCGGCCACAAGCTGTTGCCCAGGAGGGGTTTGGGAATCGAATGGGAGGCGGAGGCTCGCGCTCTCGGCGCCGTACGAACCACTCCCACACACCGGACCCGCCCGCCTGGCCCGGCCGGTCCGTCCCCGCCGAGCCCGTCCGTTCGAGGGGCCGACCGGTGCCGGACGAAGCGCTGGCTCCTGCCCCAACTTGCCGAAGCCCGCACCGAATCGGCGGGCCTGAATTGACGGGGTGGGCCGGTGCCGCAACAATTCCGGACGCTCCGCGGGCAGGTAGCTCA
>CAYGPA010000305.1:0-6989 GCA_964351535.1 uncultured Planctomycetaceae bacterium | reverse complement strand
ACGTGCTCGTCCTTCCAGATGCCGAGGCAGTTCGGCGTGATGCGCCCCTCGGGCTCCACCCCCGTGGCCTCCGCGATCAAGAGCCCCACGCCGCCGACCGCGCGGGCCGCGTGATGCGCGTGGTGCCAGTCGCTCGCGAAGCCGTCTTCGCTCGAGTACTGACACATCGGCGACATCGCGATCCGATTGCGCAGGGTCACGCCCCGGAGTTCGAGCGGCGTGAAGAGGTTCGCCTCCCCGCCCTCGCGGCCGGTCCGGAAGGCCGAGCCGAAGCCCTTGCTGGCCGCCGTGGCGACGGCGACGCCCGCACCCACGGCGGAGCGGCAGAAGAGACGTCTGTTCATGATGCCCGGTCCTTCGGTGCTTCAGCGATCCGCCGTTCCCGACCCGCGGCTCGCGGGGTCGGCGCCGACCCTGGCGAAGAGCCGACGATCGCCGACCGTACCAGGGCCCCGCCGAGCCTGCACGTCGGAGACGCGCGGCGCGCGCGGCGCGCACCGATCACCGCGGCCCTCGCGGCGCGGGCACTCACGCCGTAACCTCTCCGCGTGACGAGCGCGCCCGAGCCACCGCCGCCTGCACCGCCCCCCCGCTGGGTCCAGCTCCTCGCCGCCCACCCCGTCGCGTGGGCCGTCGTCTTGCTCCCCACGTGCTGGGCCGCCATCGCCGTCGTGGACCTCCTCCTGGAGCTGGCCCTCGACTACCGCTCCGCCGCCTCCCGTCCACGCTTCGCTCTCGCCCTGGCGACGGGGACGTTCCTCGCCACCTGGCCCGCCGCGCGCCGCCGGATCCGCGGCTCCTCCGTCACCGGAGGCTCCGACGGATAGCGACTCGCGCTTCAACCGCCCACCGTCGTCGAGCAGCCTGGCGATGGGACACCAGGGACGAGCAGGTCATGGCGAAAAGACCTCGCGCGCTCACGGGAGAATGGTGAACCGGACGCCGTTGGTGCAACAACCTCTCGAACGGGCTGTCGTTCTCGATCGAACCGTGGAGTCTTGGCCGCCCCTCTCCGGGGGAGCTACAATTCGATTCCCATGGTTCACCTGCTCCTGAAGATCGTTGCCTTGGCCGTGAAGCTCGCGATTCCGATCGCCGGGCTTCTCGTGATTGGCAGCCTGCTCGACTGGCAATGGGCCGAGCGCGCGACAGATACCCTGGCCGGTGTGTGGGGCGGAACGGTCGAAGCGCCCGAGCGGATCTTGACCCGGTCCCAGGACAGGTAGGCGCGCTCGATGGATCGACGCCCTGGCGGAGCGTCTTCCAGCCAGGCTCGCGAACGTCGCCGGGTCCCGGGACCTCACGCGACCGCGGAGTCCTCGTGGCTGCTCCAGCGCAGCTTCCGTTCCTCGACCAGGCAGTAGAGGGTCGGGACGACGAAGATCGTGATCAGGGCGACGGTCATGCCTCCGATGGAGGGGATGGCCATGGGGATCATGACGTCGGAGCCGCGGCCGGTGGAGGTCAGGATCGGGATCAGGGCGAGGGTCGTGGTGGCCGTGGTCATCAGGCAGGGTCGGATGCGGCGTCGGCCGGCCTCGACGATGGCTTCGACGAGGCCGTGCTCGTCGCGCGGGTCGTCCCGGTCGAGGGTCTGCTTGATGTAGGTGGCCATGATCACTCCGTCGTCGGTGGCGATCCCGAACAGGGCGAGGAAGCCCACCCAGACGGCGACGCTGAGGTTCACCGGGCGGACCTGGAAGAGCTCGCGGAGGTCGACGCCCAGCAGCGACACGTTCAGGAACCACTCCTGGCCGTAGAGCCAGAGCATGAGGAAGCCGCCCGACCACGCGACGAAGACGGCGGAGAACACGATTCCCGTCGTGATCGTCGAGCGGAACTGCAGGTAGAGGATCATGAAGATCACGAACAGCGCGAGCGGCAGCACGACGCGCAGCCGCGCGGCCGCTCGTTGCTGGTTCTCGTAGTTCCCCGCGAACTTGTAGGAGACGCCTGCGGGCAGCTCGTACGCACCGCTCGCGATGAGACCGCCGAGATACTCCTGAGCGTCTTCGACGGTGTCCACCTCGGCGTACTCCGGCCGCTTGTCGAAGAGCACGTAGGCGACGAGGAAGGTGTCCTCGCTCTTGATGTTCTGCGGGCCGGGCGTGTAGCGAATGTCGGTGAGCTGGCCCAGGGGCACCTGCACGCCGCCGTTGCCCGCGACCAGGATGTTCGCGAGCTGCTCGATCTGGTCGCGCAGCTCGCGCTGGTAGCGCACGCGGACGGGATAGCGCTCGCGGCCCTCGACCGTCGTCGTGATCTGCTTGCCGCCGATGGCGACCTCGATCACGTCCTGCACCGCGCGCACGGAGAGCCCGTAGCGCGCGATCGCCCGGCGGTCGATGTCGATCTCGAGGTACGGCTTCCCGATCACGCGATCGGCGATGACCGTCGCGGGTCGGACCGAGGGCACGTTGCGCAGGAGCTGCTCGAAGTCGAGCGCGACGCGCTCGATCGTCTCGAGGTCGGGGCCGTAGACCTTGACCCCCATCGGCGCCCGCATGCCCGTCTGGAGCATGATGCGCCGGGTCTCGATGGGCTGGAGCATCGAGGCCGTCGTCATCCCCGGGATCGCGGCGGCCGCCTCGATCTGCTTCCAGATGTCCCCGGGTGAGGTGACGCTGTCGCGCCACTGGCGGAACGCACGACCGTCCTCGTCGGGAACGAGCTCGTTGTTCTCGTCGAGCAGGAAGGTCTCCGACTCGGCATCGTAGGCGAAGCGCAGGCGACGCCCGGCGGAGTCCACCTTGTACTCCGACCTGTAGGTGATGATCGTCTCCACCATCGAGATCGGCGCCGGGTCGAGCGGGCTCTCGGCGCGCCCGATCTTGCCGACGACCTCCTCGACCTCCGGGATCGCGCGGATCAGCATGTCCTGCTGCTGCAGCAGGTCGAAGGCCTCGCCGATCGAGGCGTGCGCCATGGTCACCGGCATCAGGAGGAACGAGCCCTCGTCGAGGGACGGCATGAACTCCTTGCCGAGTCCCGGGAACGCGTGGGCCGCGGCGGACCAGGGCCGCCAGCGGCGAACGTCGTCCGCCGTGACCTCGCCCTCGCCGACCCAGGACGCGGGCAGCACGGACCTGGCCGCGCTCGCGACGCCGGCGACCGGGGTGGCCAGCGGGGACGCCGCCTTGTCGAAGCCGAGCCAGACGGAGAGTCCGACGAGCACCAGCGCGGCGGGCGCCGACAGGAACAGCAGCTTGTGTCGCAGGCACCAGCGCAGCACGGGCTCGTAGCACGCGATCAGGGCCTGGAAGGCGAGCAGGACGCCCCCGAGGATGACCACGGTGAACACGAGATTGCCCGCCGCGCGCTCCGGCCCCAGCGGTTCCCAAAGGCCTGCGAGCAGGAGTGCGACGAGCGCGGCCGCCAGCAGGCTCGTCGACCGGAGAGCGATCGAACGCAGGCGCGCGGGAACGCGCTGCTCCCCGAGCTTCCACAGGGCGAGGACGAGCAACGGCAGCCCCACCCACCACTGCGTGAGCAGCGAGGCCGCGACGCCGCCGACGCCCAGCAGCACCGCCGTCCACCGCGGGCGCCGCGGGGCCCCTGCGTCGCCCCGTCCGAGCAGCACGTGCGCCGCGGGCGGAATGAGGATCAGCGCGACGACGATGGAGGCGAGCAGCGCGAACGTCTTCGTGTAGGCCAGCGGCTTGAACAGCTTGCCCTCCGCGCCCTCCATCGTGAAGACCGGCAGGAAGCTGACGACCGTCGTCAGGACCGCCGTCACGACGGCGCCGGCGACCTCGGTGGCACCCGTGTAGACGCTCTCGAGGCGCTCGCGAGCGGTCTGTCCCGGGCGTACGTGGTTCTGGATGTTCTCCGTCAGCACGATCCCGACGTCGACCATGGTGCCGATCGCGATGGCGATGCCCGACCGGGCGACGATGTTCGCGTCGACGCCGAAGTGCTTCATCGCGATGAAGCAGATCAGGACCGCCAGCGGCAGCAAGCCGGAGATCAGCGCGGCGCTCCGCAGGTGGCCCATCATCACGAGCACGACGATGATGGTCACCAGGATCTCGTGCTCGAGGGCGGAGTTCAGCGTGCCGAGCGTCTCGTGGATGAGTCCCGAGCGGTCGTAGAACGGCACGATCGTGACGCGCGAGGTCCGGCCGTCGTCCAGGACCTTCGCGGGTAAGCCGGCGGAGATCTCGGCGATCTTCTCCTTCACGCGGTCGATGACCGCGAGCGGGTTCGCCCCGTAGCGGACGACCACGACTCCGCCGACGGCCTCCGCGCCGCCCTTGTCGAGCGCTCCGCGGCGCAGCGCCGGGCCCAGGGCCACCCTGCCGATCTGTCGAACCGTGATCGGAACGTTCTGGGACACTCCGACGACGGTCTCCTCGATGTCCTCGAGGTTCTCGAGGAAGCCGAGCCCGCGCACGACGTACTCCGCGCGGTTGACCTCGATCGTCCGCGCGCCCACGTCGACGTTCGAGCCCTGGATCGCCTGGAAGACCTCGTTCAGCGTGATCCCGTGGGCGCGCAGCGCATCGGGATCGACGTCGATCTGGTACTCCTGGACGTACCCCCCGATCGACGCGACCTCGGCGACGCCCTCCACGCTGGAGAGCGCGTAGCGCACGTGCCAGTCCTGCGTCGTGCGCAGCTCGTGCAGGTCCCACGATCCCGCGGGACGGCCCGCTTCGTCACGGCCCTCGAGCGTGTACCAGAAGACCTGACCCAGCGGCGTCGCATCGGGTCCGAGCGTCGGCTGCACGCCCTCGGGCAGCGTGCCCGCCGGCAGGCTGCTGAGCTTTTCGAGCAGGCGACTGCGCGACCAGTAGAACTCGACGTCCTCGTCGAAGATCACGAAGATCGACGAGAAGCCGAACATCGAGGACGAGCGGATGCTGCTCACCCCCGGCACGCCCAGGAGCGCGACCGTCAGCGGGTACGAGATCTGGTCCTCGACGTCCTGCGGCGAGCGTCCGGGCCACGAGGTGAAGAGGATCTGCTGGTTCTCCCCGGTGTCCGGGATGGCGTCGACGGGAACGGGGTCGCGCGGGCATCCGGCACCGTCCCAGTCGAACGGGGCGACCAGCGTGCCCCAGCCGATGAAGAACACCGTCGCGAGCGCGACGACGAGCTTGTTCTCGAGGAAGAAGCGGATGCTGCGGTCGAGTACCGAGGGCGATGCCGTGACGTCGTGGGTTGCCATCGGAACCTCAGCGGACCTCGGACACCCGCGTCACGGCGCCGCAGCGGAGCATCGAGGCTCCGAAGTACGGGTTCGCGACGACCTCGCCGGCCTGGATCCAGTCCGCGCCCGCGTCGTCGAAGGCCATCGGGCAGTGCACGATGCGAAGCTCGCTCGCGGTCGGGTTCCCCCCGAGATCCTCGACGGCCAGCAGCTGGACGGAGACGTCGCGGAACACCTCGCGTAGCCGGGCCATCTCGCCCACCTCCGCGACTCCCGCGAGCGCCGCGTGCAGCTCGTTCAGCCGACCTTCCACGCGCGCGTCGAGGTCCTCTTCACGGGCCGCCTCGAGGACCGCGGCGAGCAGGCCCTCCAGACCCTCGCGCGCGCCCGCGGCATCGTCGCGGGCGAGGCTCGCGTGGGCCTCGAGGTACGCCCGGAAGACGCGCGCCGTTCCCGACTCGCCGCCGTCGACCGCGGTCGGGGGCGGCGCGGCCTCGGGTGTCGGGTGCACGTGCTCCTCGCGCCCGACCGTGCTCGGGCTCGAGGCACCGAAGCGCCGGCGCACCTCTCCGCAGCGGAGCATGGACGCGCCGAAGTAGGGGTTCGAGATCGTGTCCCCGACCTGGATCCACGGCGCTCCCGCCCCGTCGAACGCCATCGGGCAGAAGACCTCGCTCAGCGCGCGCGAGCCGTCGTACCCGAACTCCCGCGCGACGCTCGAGAGCGCCGTCGACAGCTCGGCGAACGCGGCCCGCAGGCCCGCGAGGCTCGCCTCGTTCGGGGCCCGCGCGAGCGCGGCCGTCAGCGCCGCCTGCGCTTCCTTCCAGAGCACCCGGTGCGTCGACGGGAGCCCGGCCGCGGACGGGCGCTCGAGCTCGGGCCGCAGCTCGGCGACGGCTCGTTGCGCCGCGGCGAGATCGTCCGCGGCGAGCGCGGACTGCAGGGCGAGATAGCCGTCGTAGATGGGCTCCAGAGACGCGCGAAACTGGCGCGCCTCCGGGCCGCGAGGACCCCGCGCGTCTCCCGGCAGGCTCATCATGCTGGGCTTGGCCAGGATCTGCATGGAGCTGTCGATGCGGAACGCACCGTTCACGACGACGCGCTCGCCCTCCTCGAGACCCTCGAGCACGACGTACTCGTCGCCGGCCCGGGGACCGAGCACGACCTCGCGCCCCTCGAAGGTCGGCCGGTCCGCGCCGGGGACCTCGACGTAGACCACGGCGCGCTTCCCGGTGACGAGGACGGCGCTCTGGGGCACGACGAGCGGGAGCTGCGTGGTGGGCGGCTCCTCGGAGACCAGACCGAGGTCCTCCGCCCGCACGAGGTCCATGCTGCAGACGTCGCACTGACCGGGCCCGTCCTTCACGATCTCCGGGTGCATCGGGCTGACCCACTTGCCGGCCAGGGCGCGATCCAGCACGACGCCTCCCGCGCCCAGCCGGACCGCGGTCACCGCTCGCACGAACATGCCGGGCTTCAGGCGTCCCTCGGAGTTGTCGATGTTGACGCGCACCTTCGCCGTTCGGGTGCGCTCGTGGACGACGGGGTCGATGTACGAGATGTCGCCCTCGAAGACCTCGCCGGGCAGCGCCTCGACCTCGAAGGTCACGCTCTGTCCGTGGCGCAGCCACGACAGGTCCTGCTCGTAGGCGTCGAGGCGCACCCAGAGATGACTGAGGTCCGCGACCTTGTAGATGCGGGTCCCCGTCTCGACGTAGGCGCCCTCGTCGAGGAACTTCTCGATGACGATCCCCGTGCTCGGGGAGGTCAGCATCACGTGATCCTCGGCCGTACCGCGCTCCTCGACCTCGACCACCTGACTCTCGGTGAGCCCCCA
>CAYGPA010000304.1:0-6993 GCA_964351535.1 uncultured Planctomycetaceae bacterium | reverse complement strand
TCGCCGATCGCGGGACGCTGTTCACGTCGTGCTGGTCGACGACCAACATCACGCAGCCCTCGCACGCGACGATCCTGACCGGCATCCACCCGCGCGACACGGGCCACGTGACGAACACGGGCAGCCTGCTGGAGGAGGCGCGCACGCTGGCCGAGACGTTCCGCGACGCGGGCTTCCGGACGTTCTCGTCGGTCAGCGTGTTCCACCTCGGCGTGCTCTCCGGCCTGGGGCAGGGCTTCGACCGCATGTCCGCTCCGCCGGTGGGCGTGTGGGACGCCGAGCAGACCATCGGGGCCCTGCAGTCGTGGCTGCCGTCGGCGCGAGGCGAACCGCTCTTCGTCTGGCTGCACCTCTTCGACGCGCACACGCCGTACGGGCCGCCCGATCCCTACGACCGCAAGTACTACGCGTCCGCGAAGGACCCGTTCGACGCGAACCTTCCCGCCAGCGGGCTGTGCGAGCGCTGCCTGCCCGGCGAGTATCGCGAGCTGCGCGACCTCGACTACGCCCGCGCCCAGTACCGCGCGGAGATCGACTACCTGGACCACGCGCTCGGCGCACTGCTGGCCGCGCCGCGCCTCTCGAACGCGCTCGTGGCGTTCACGTCCGACCACGGCGAGGTGCTGCGCGGCGACGTCTCGCTCTTCAACCACGGCGTCCTCGTGCCGGACACGCTGCGCGTTCCGCTGATCCTCGCGGGCCCGGGCGTGCCCGCGGGCGCGCGCCGGGCCGACGCGGTGACCCACCTGGACCTCGGCCGCACGCTGCTCGACCTGGCGGGCCTGGCGGAGACGAGCTTCCCCGGGCGCGCGCTCCTCTCCGCGGGCGAAGCGCCGGAGAGTTCGCCCGGGGAGTCCTCGGCCAAGGCCACCGGCGGCCCCGTGTTCGCGCTGTCGGCGGACGGCAAGGCGGCGGCGATCTCGGCGGGCGGCTGGTACCTCGTGCTGTACCTGCGCGCGCACGAGGGGCCCTTCGAAGGCGAAGTCGAGCGCCACGCCGTGGAGCTGTACCGACTCGGCGACGAAGCCGAACACCTCGTCGACGTGGCCGCGCAGGAGCCCGAGCAGGTGCGCCGTTTGCGCGCGGCGCTCGTGGAGTGGCTCGGCCAGGCGGTGCCGGCCCGCCTCGCCAGCCACGTGCCGCCGCCGGAGGCGCTCGCCGCGCGCCTGGCCGAGCTGGGCTATGCGAGCGATCCGGACTGGGCGCCCGAAGACGCCTGGATCGACCCCGAGTGCGAGTGCGAGCGCTGCGAGGCGTCCCGCTAGCCGCGGCGCCTCCCGCGGTTCACAATGAGCGCGTGAGCGAGCGGCCTCTCGACGAAACCGGGCAGCGCTTCGAGATGGTCGGAGCGAGCGAGGGCGCCACCGGCGTTCCCGACTGGCTGAAGATCCTCGCCGGTTGCGGCTGCGCACTCGCCGTCGTGGCGGGGATCCTCGTCGGTCTGCTGGGCATCGGGCTCAAGTGGATCGTCGGCTCCGGCGACCTGGTGCCGAGCGAGTGGATCGCCGGCGCGGACAGCTCGGGCGCCTTCCACGCGGGCGCCATCGGGTCCGACCGCGGGCTCGCCGCCTTCGTGGCGGAGCTGTTTCGCGAGGCCGAGCGCCTCCAGCGCGAAACGGACGGCGATCGCTGGAGGTGGCTCCAGGACTTCGAGCCGGAGGAGCCGAGCGAGCCCGCGGATCTCGAGGCGCTCGGAGAGTGGCTGCCGACCGACGCCGCCCTGGTGATCGAGGCGGCGGGGGACGGTGTCGAGGTCGCCGGAGCCCTCAACCTGCCGCACTTCGGGCGGCTCGTGCGCTCGCTCGTCAAGGGCGCGACCGAGGAGGTCGAACCCCACGGTGACCACTCCGTGCGCCGGGGCGAGGAGGGCCTCTTCTTCGGGTTCGTCGGCGGGACGCTGCTCCTGTCCAGCGGCCGCACCGCGCTCGAGCGCTGCTTCGACCGCATGGAAGCTCGCCGCGAGGCGGGCGGAGCCGAGCCCGCGCTCGGTGAGGAGCGCCTGGCCGGCGTCGCGGCGCGCTCCGACGTGTTCGGAGTGCTGCGCGACCGCGCCGCCGTGGACGCGGTCCTCGGGTTCCTGTCGCGCGCCGAGTGGCTGGACGTCGCCGACTTCGACTGGCTGCCGGCGGACCCGGTCCAGGTCGGAATCGGCCTGGACCTCTCGACGCAGGACGAGCTGGCGGGCGAGCTCGTGATCACCTGCCCCGACGCCGACGTCGCGCAGCAGACGCGGACCGACCTGCAGCAGCAGATCGAGCGCTGGAGCGCGCGCGCCGACGAGTACGGTCTGGAGCTCTCGTCCGCGGTCGGAGGCCGGGACGAGCGCATCGAGGTGACCTTCCGCCTGCGCGGGCTCCAGCGGCTGGCGGAGAGTCTCGCGCGCCACCTGTTCCGGTCGTGACGCGGGCCCGTGCGCTCAGCGCGGCGCGAGGACTATCGGCCGTAGTCGTTCGTACAGCGGCGACGCGCGCCGCAGCGCCACGCCCATGCCGGCGTCGAGCTCCTCCGCGGGGAAGCGCTCGTACTCGGACCGGAACGTGGCGGAGCCCTCGAGCTCCGCGATCAGCCGGTCGTAGTCGGGATGCGGCATGTAGATCAGGTCCGGCGCGTAGGTCGCGAACAGCCACTCGGCGTCGAAGCCCGCGTGGGCGATGCGCGTCTCGTTCAGTCCGGCCAGGTCGACGACGACGGCATCCGGCAGGAGAACGCCCGGGTGGCCGACCTCGGTCGTCGCGAGCGTCCAGGGCGTCGGCAGCGCGCGCATCGCGTCCAGACCGACCCAGAAGTTCGCGCCCTGGCGGCGGAATCGTTCGAGCATGTCGAACTCGAGCGCGATGCCCTCGGCGCGCTCCTCCCGGAAGCGCTGCGCGGCGATCCCGAGCGGAACGAGCGCCGCCGCGACGGCCAGCGGCCCGGTGCAGCGCAGGACGAGCGGTGCGATGCCGCGCGCGCGCAGCGCGTCGACCAGCCGGGCCACGCTGCGCCCGCCGAGCGCCAGGACGACCGGCAGCGCGGGGTGGTAGAAGCGCTGGTGAAAGGGCACGACCTGCACGACGAAGAAGCGGTAGTAGACGAAGAAACCCAGCCCCGTGAGCAGGAGCCCGCGCGTCGACGGCCGCGCCTCGCGCCACCAGCGCAGCGGGTTGCGCGCGACGTCCAGGACGAGCGCGACGAGGAGCGGCGAGTACGCGAGGGCGAACCCCTTCAGCTGGTAGGCCGGCATGTGGGCGTAGCGCGCGACGAAGCGCTCGCTGTACACGCGATCGAGGCCCTTCGCGTAGAACGAGAGCGGCAGCGCGGAGTCGAACCCGACCTGGCACGCGAGCAGCGTCGCCGCGACCAGCGCGGTCGCCCCGGCGCCGATCGCGAAAGCCCTGCGGCGCACGCCGCGTCCGTCGAACAGGAACACGACGGCGGGGATCCCGAGGCCGAAGAGCGCCAGGTCGGGGCGGGTCAGGTAGGCGACTCCGCCGCCCAGCGCCAGCAGCGCGGCGGTTCGGGAAGTCGGCGCTCGCTCCCAGCGGCGCCACAGCAGCACGAGCCCGGCCGTCACCGTCATCGCCAGGGTCGTGTCCATCCCGTTGACGAAGTGCGCGACGAGGTTGCGGCTGGCGAGCGCGAGCAGCAGGAAGCCGAGCACGAGCGCCGCGCGCCCTCCCGCCCCGGAGCTCGAGCCGCGCAGGATGCGGTAGGACGCCGCGAGGAACACCGCGCCCCACAGCGCGCTGCACGCTGCGATCCCGACCGCCGTCTGCCCGGGAATCGCGGCGCGGAACGCCGTGACGAAGAAGAGGTAGAGGAGCGACGTCGCGCCGTAGGCGGGAGCGCTACCGGGGTTCCAGGCGAACGAGCCCTCGGCGAGGAACCGGTCGGCGTAGCGCACGAACATGTACGCGTCGTCCTGCACGTGGAACGCGGAGGCCCAGGCCAGGGCGGCGACCAGGATCGCGACGCAGGACAGCGCGACGGCGGCGGGAATCCACCACCCGCCGCGGCTCGCGGGCGCTGTGTCGTCGGCGTCGGTCATCGCGGCGGCATCCTATCCAGCGAGCGCAGCCCGGGCCCGGACCGATCCTCCGGACCGGTCCGTCAGGCCGGAACGCGAAGCAGAAGGCCCTCCCCAGTCGAGCGCGCGGAGCCTACGCTCTGACGCTCTCGCCGCTCGCATCCGCGGCGATGGAGGGGACCCCATGTGCATCCGATCGCTGCTCGCCCTGCTGTCTCTTTCGGCAGCCGCTCCCCAGGCCCCGGAGGCCTCCGCGCCGGCCGCGCGCTCGGCGTCCCTTCAGTGGGTCGGGCGCTACGACAGCGGCTTCGACTCCGGGACCGAGATCCTGAGCGTCCAGGCGCGCACGCAGCGCGCGGTGCTGGCCTGCGGCGACGCCGGGGTCGTCGACGTGCTCGACCTGAGCACGCCGAGCCGGCCGGTGCGCCTCGCGCGCCACGCCCTGGACCTCTCCGCGGGCGAGAGCCTGACGTCGGTGGCCTTCCACCCGCGTCGGGACGAGTACCTCGCGGCCGTCCAGGCCGCCGCGCCCTGGGGACCGGGGCGCCTCGAGGTTCGCTCGGCCGCGGACGGCCGCCTGCTGGGCGTGCTGCCCACCGGAGTCGGGCCCGACGCGGTCGCGATCGACCCGACGGGCCGCTTCGCCGTCGCCGCCTGCGAGGGCGAGCCGTTCGTCTTCGACGCCGCGGCGCGCCGCTTCGACTCCGCGCCCGGAACGATCACGGTCGTCGCGTTCGCGCCCGTCTCCGCGCTCTCGCGCGCCACGACGATCGCGATTCCCGACGCGGAAGGGGAAGCGGGCCTCGTGCAGCGCGCGGACCGGCGCGCGCTCGAGCGCGAGGTCGACTGGAACGGCAACGGCCGCATCGACGCGCGCGTGGACTTCGACGGCAGCGGAACGATCGAAGACGTCGCGGTGGAGGTCGGAACCGTCGCGGGTGTCGCGGTACTCGCGAACGAGACCGAGGGCGAGGTCTTCCTGCTGCCGCTCGTCGGCTCCGCGCCGCTCTTCCTCGAGCCCGAGGTGCCGGCCTTCGCGCCCGACGGCGAGCGCGCCTACGTGACGCTGCAGGAGAACAATGCCGTGGTCGTCGTGAACCTCGCGGACGCGACGATCGAGCGCGTCGTCGGGCTCGGCCTGACGAGCCACGCCGCGGACAAGGACAACGACGGGCTCGTCGAATTCACGGAGCCCCTGCTGGCGCTGCGCGAGCCCGACGGCATCGCGGTGACGCCCGACGGCCGCTTCTGGGTCACCGCCGACGAGGGCGACACCGCGCCCAAGGCCTCGAAGACGCCCGACGGCTTCCCCGCGGGCGGCGGGCGCACGGTCTCGGTCTTCGACGCCGCGACCGGCGCGCTGCTCGGCGACACGGGCAGCCAGCTCGACGAGGCCGCGGCCCGCGCGGGCCTCTATCCCGACGACCGCAGCGACAACAAGGGCGCCGAGCCGGAGATGGTCGTGGCCTTCGCCGTCGACGGACGGAACTGGGCGGCCGTCGGCCTCGAGCGCGCCGGCGCGATCGCCCTGGTCGCGCTGTCGGACCCCGCGCAGCCGCGCGTCGTCCACGTGGCCGCCATCCCGCGCCGCGACGACGCCGCCGACGTCTCACCGGCGCCCGAGGGACTCGCCTACCTGCGCGACCGCACCACGGGCGAGCACTTCGTCCTGTCGGCCGACGAGGAAGCCGGCACGGTCAGCGTGTTCCGGCTGCGTCGGCCCTAGTCGCGGCGCGGATCTCGGGGGCGACCACGAGCGAACCCGGGTGCTTGCCGGTCACGTAGCCCATCCACTCGCCCCACGACCACCAGAGCACCATCGTGGTCAGCGGGAACAGGGCGCGCAGGTACGCGCGGAAGAGCTTGCCGGACTGCAGCGCCTTGCCGGTCATGCGCGCCATCAGGATGACGGGCAGGAGCGGCGCGAAGATCGCGTAGTAGAGGCGCCGGCCGGGCGAGCAGAACTCGATGCGCGTGCAGCCGAAGAGTCGCCCGAAGGCGTAGCGCTCGTAGATCGCGTCGGAGAACGTGACGTTGCGCTTCATCGTCACCTCGCTCTCCTGCACGAGCCAGAGGTCCCCGAAGTGCCGGCGCAGCGTGTCGTTGATCGCCGTCTCGTGGAAGTACTTCTCCCAGACCTCGCGCACCTGGTCCAGCTCGGCGCGCTTGTACGAGACGTTGCAGACCGTCAGCGTCGGCGAGGGCCCGTCGTCCACCGGCGCGGCGTAGCGGAAGAAGTCGACGAAGTAGAAGGCCCAGTCGGTCGCCGACGTGCCGGGGCGGACCTCGACGCGGCCGCCGACGACGGCGCGGCCCGGCTGCTGGGCGGCGACCATCGTGCGCACCCAGTCCGCGCGCGGGATGCAGTGGTCCTCGGTCAGGCAGATCACGTCGCCCTCGGCCGTGCCGATCGCGAGCGACGCGAGCTCGAGCGGATTACGCTGCCCCTCGTTGGCCACGAGCCGCACCTCGGGGAAGTCGGCCTGCAGGTCCGGCACGTTCGGGACGTGGGGGTCGTAGGCGACGACCACGTCGAACGCGGGGGCACCCTCCTGGCTCGCCAGCGCCTCGAGGCAGCGGCGGATGTGCGCGGCGCTGCAGATGCCGACGACGGCGACGGTGACCGTGGGGTCGGTGGGCAGGGTGACGGGGGTCGTGGGGCTCATCGAAGGGGCTCGCCGGGGGAGGGTGCGGGCCGGTGAGGAGGGCTCGAAGGGGGAGGTTGCGAGCCGGTTAGGATACGATCGACCGTCAGGTGGGGCTCCATCGAGGACCGCGGGAATCCCGGCGCGGGCCGGCCCTTCCGCGGGACTCACGGGCGCTGACGAACGGACACATGGGGGCGGCAGAGGACGAGATCGAGGAGCAGCCGGCGCGCGCGCCCCTGGCGCGCAGCGTCGTTGGCTGGGGTCTCCTTGCGCTCGCGGTCGGACTCGGCCTGCGGATCTGGGAGGCCGCGAGCACGAGCCTCTGGCTCGACGAGCTGC
>CAYGPA010000303.1:0-7012 GCA_964351535.1 uncultured Planctomycetaceae bacterium | reverse complement strand
TACACGGGCAGCATGAACCTGGTCGACCCGCGCTACTTCAAGCGCGACGCGCGCGTCGGTCCGTGGGTCGACGCGATGGTGCGGGTGGTGGGGCCGGCGGTCGAGGTCCTGAACCTCGTGTTCCTGCGCGACTGGGAGCTCGAGACGGAGGTCGGCATCGAGGAGCTCGTCGAGGCCGGCGACATGCGCCCCGGGGAGCCGGCGGGCGAGGACATCGTGCAGATCGTTCCGTCGACGCCGGGCGTGCAGGGCGGCTACGTGATCCACGAGGTGCTGCTGAAGACGTTCTTCTCGGCGCAGCGCGAGCTGATCATCACGACGCCCTACTTCGTGCCGACCGACACGGTCGTCCACGCGCTGACGACGGCGTCCTACAGCGGAGTCGAGGTCACGCTCGTCGTCCCCGAGCGCGTGGACTCGTTCCTGGTCCGGCACGCGAGCGAGTCCACCTACGAGCGCCTGCTCGAGGCCGGCGTGCGCGTCGCCATGTACCGCGGCGGACTGCTGCACTCGAAGACCGTCTCCGTCGACGGACAGATCGCGATGATCGGTTCGACGAACATGGACATGCGCAGCTTCTACATTAACTTCGAGGTGACGCTGCTCAGCTACTCCAGCGTGTTCGCGAAGCAGCTGCGCGCGCTGCAGCAGGCGTACATGGACGACGCCGACCTCCTGGACCTCGAAAGCTGGAGACGCCGCCCGCGCGGGCGGCGTGTGCTCCAGAGCTTCGTGCGCCTCGCGAGCCCGCTGCTCTGAACGGGCACGAGAGCGCCGCGACGCTCAGTGCGTGCCGGAGGCGGCGGACGAGGAGTCCGAGCGGTCGGCTCCGTCGGGCCTGTCGCGGCGCGCCGAGCGCAGCTCGAGCAGCAAGTCCTCGATCGCGTCCTGGGAGGCCTCCACCGTGGGGTCGACGGCCGCTTGCGCGTCGTCGAGCTCCCGCTGGAGTCTCCGCGCGGTCTCGACCTGCGCCTTGCGCTCGAGTTCGACACCCCGTGCGTCCACGTACAGCTCGCGGACCGCGTCCAGCTCGTGTTCGTGTTCCTGCTTCTGTCCGTGCTCCTGGTGGTACAGCGCCTTCTCCCGGGCCTTCAGCGCCTCTTCGTACGCGCGCCGCGCACCGTCGTGCTCCCGCAGGTGTCGGTACTCGTCGTGGGCCGCTTCGCCGGCTTCGCGCGCGCGCAGCGCCTCCTCCAGCGCGCGCTTCGCATCGCGCTCCACGTTCGCGCCCTCGAGGCGGCGAAGCTCCTGGGCGTGCCGGTGGAGCTCCTGGGCGCGGTGCTTCAGGTCGATCTCTCGCAGGTACAGCTCGCGCGCGCGATCGTCCCGGCCCTCGAGCGCTCCCTCGGATTCGTGGAGCTGGCGCTGCAGCTCGATCTTGCGGCGTACCAGCTCGCGCTCTGCATCGCGCTGCGCCTTCTCCCGGTTCATGCGCTCGATCCTCTGCTCGGCGGCTCGCATCGCGTGCAGGCGTTCGAGCTCCTGCCGCTCCTGCGCGCGGTGCCGGTCGGGGTTCGCACCCGTTCCGTGCAGCGCTTCGAGCCGCGCCTTGAGCTCGTGCACGTGAGCCTGCTGCGCGGCGAGCTTCTCCTCGGCGCTGCGCAGGGCGGCGTGCAGCTCCGCGATGGCCTGCTCGCTCTCGACGAGCCGAGCGCGTTCGCGCTCGAGCTCCCGGGCGCGCTCCGTCGGCCCCTGGCTCGGGGAGTCCGCGTGGCACGCGCACTCGTGGGGTTCGGCGGTCGTTGCCCACGGCTGGATCGAGGCCAGCGCGGGTACGGACAGCACGAGGACGGGCACGAGAACGCGGGCCAGCGAGCGGCTCGCGCGGGTGGCGGGTTTCGCTTCCAAGATCGACATGAGTCTTCCTTCCAGTTGCGCCCGCTTCGAAGGCGGGGCCATGGCCAGGGCGGCCGAGAGCGGACTGCGCTGCGGCAGGGCGAGCGCGACGGCGAGTAGATGGGACGCGTAGTCCGAAGGCGCGGCGCCGAGCGCGATCACGCGCTCGTCGCAGGCGCGCTCTCGCTCCCAGGCGAGGCGGCGCGCGGCGAAGTGCGCCAGCGGATGGAACCAGTACACGGCGCGCACGAGCTGCGCGACGAGCTGCACGACCCAGTCGCGCCGCGCGACGTGGACCAGCTCGTGCAGCAGCACGACGCGGCGACGTTCGGCGGACCAGGCGGTGGCCTCCGCCGGCAGCAGCACGACGGGTCGCAGGACGCCGAAGGTCGCGGGCGAGGCGATGTCCGGGCTCGCGCAGACGCGCACGTCGCGCAGACCGGGGAGCCGCGGCCGCAGCTCGGCGACGAGCGCCCGCCAGCTCGGCCCGTCGAGGTCCCGCGCTCCGCGGGCGAGGGCGCGTGCGCGCCGCACGCCGAGCGCCAGGCGCGCGAGCGCGAGGGCCAGGCCGCCGAACCAGAGCGCGGCGACGAGCGCGGCGGGGGACGGAGCGAACGCGCCGCGCGGCGCGGTCGGACGGTCGTCCCCGCGCGGGACGGGAGCGAGCGTGGCGCCGGCGAGCTCCGGCGCGGCGGAACCGGCCGCGACGTGCTCGACGTGCGCGACCGGCGCGGTCCACGTCCACAGCGGAACGCGCACCCGCGGTATCCAGGCCCCCAGGCCGGGGAGCAGGGCCGCGCTCGCGAGCACGCCGGCCCACAGGAAGTACCGCGTCCGCGCCGACGAGCGGCGCAGCGCGCAGGCGCCCGCGGCGCCGAGCGCGAAGAGCGCCGTGACCTTCCACAGCGCGTCCAGGAGCCACAGCGCCTCCATCAGCGGCCCTCCTTCCTGGCGCGCGCGATCGAGCGCACGATGCGCTGCACCGCGGACTCGTCGAGGCCCTCGTCGTCGAGCAAGGCCGCGACCGCCTCCTGCGTCGAGCCCGCGAAGAAGGTCTGCAGCAGGCTGCGCAGCGCGTGCAGCCGCGCGTCGTCGCGCGCGAGCGTCGGGCGGTAGACGTAGCGCGGTCCGTCCTTCTCGTGCTCGACGCGACCCTTCTCCTCGAGCAGGCGCAGGATCGAGCGCACCGAGGAGTAGCTCGGCGGATCGGGCAGGCGCTCGTGCAGCTCCGCGGCGGTCGCCGAGCCGAGCTCGTAGAGGATCTCGAGGGCCTGGCGTTCGCGGCGGCTGAGATCGAAGGGGTCCTGCGCGGTCATGGGAAGCTCCGGCTGCGGGTTCCTACCGAGGCTATCGACCCCGCTACGACCTAGGTGCTGAAAAATCCGCATCTCCTGCGGATTTTCCCGCAGGGGGCCCGGCGAGGCCGCCGCGGGGGTCCGAAATCCCGCCGCGGAGCCCCGCGGCGTCCCCGGGCTCCGAGGCGGCGAGCCTCAGGCCCCGGTCGTGCCGCCGAGCTGGACCAGCAGGTCCACCGCCGCGGCGCGCGTCGCGATCCGCGCGACGTCCAGCGGCGTCCGTCCGGCCGCGTCCCGCGCGTTCACGTTGGCTCCGTAGTCCAGCAGGATCCGCACGGTGTCGATGCGGTCGGCGCGCGCGGCGAGGTGCAGCGCGGTCGAGCCGGTGGCGTCGCGCGCGTGCGGGTCGGCTCCCGAGGCGAGCAGGAACTCGACGGCGGCGCTGCGTCCGTCGGCGGCCTGCGGGTGCAGCAGGGTGCCGCCCTCCGGCGGCTCGCGGTCGATCTCGCACCCGCTCTCGACGAGGACGCGCGCGACCTCGAGCTGCTCGTCGCGAATCGCCAGGTGGATGGGGGTGCGTCCCTCCGCGTCGACCGGGTCGCTCTCGGC
The DNA here is from genome assembly GCA_964351535.1 of uncultured Planctomycetaceae bacterium. GTDB lineage: Bacteria > Planctomycetota > UBA1135 > UBA1135 > JAUIDW01. The sequence goes on along the minus strand of CAYGPA010000303.1, from coordinate 3,272 downwards.
GCCGTGGGCGATCAGGGCCGCGGCGACCGAGGCGTGGCCGAGGTGGGCCGCGAAGTGCAGCGGGCGCCAGGACAGCGGCGCCTCGGTCGCCTCGGGGCTCGCCCCCAGCTCGACCATGCGGTCGACGACCTCGCCCAGTCCGCAGTAGGAGGCCCAGGAGACGGCCCACATCGTGCGCCCGGCGGCCCGGTCGTGCAGGCGCTTCGCCGCCAGCCGCGGCTTCGCGCGCAGGATGTCCAGGGACGCGGCGACGTCCCAGTACTGCAGGGCTTCGACCAGCTTGCGTTCGGCGAACAGCACGCCGAGGTTCTACCGGCTGGCCCGCCGCCCCGCGAGCGCTCCGCGGCCCCTCCGGAGATTCGGGCGGAGTATCCTGGAGGGCATGGGCGCGACCGGCGACAGCGCGGACCGGGCCGAGGGGGCTTCCGGCGGCCCGTCGGAGCCCGGGCCGGCCTCCTCCGACTTTCCGGAGTCGATCGGGCCGTTCCGCATCCTGCGCGTCCTCGGCGCGGGGGCCGCGGGAGTGGTCTACGAGGCGGAGCAGGACCAGCCGCACCGCCGCGTGGCGCTGAAGGTCCTGCGCGCCGAACTCACGGGACCGGCGGGTACCGCGACGCGCCGGCGCTTCGAGGTCGAGGCGGACGTGCTCGGCTGGCTGAGCCATCCCGCGATCGCGCACGTGTACGACGCGGGGACCGCCCGGACGGCGCAGGGCGAGCGGCCCTGGATCGCGATGGAGCTCGTCGAGGGTCGTCACCTCGGCCGCTGGGTCGAGGAGACCGAGGCCTCCGACCGCGAGCGCCTGGAGCTCCTCGTCGGGCTGGCCGAGGGTGTGCACCACGCCCACCAGCACGGCGTGGTCCACCGCGACCTGAAGCCCGCGAACGTTCTCGTGGACGCGCGGGGTCGGCCGCGCATCGTCGACTTCGGCGTCGCGCGGGTGCTGCGCAGCGACCTCGACGCCACGCTGCATCGCACCCGGACCGGTGAGCTCGTCGGGTCCCTGCCCTACATGAGCCCCGAGCAGCTGCGCGGGGACCCGCTGGAGGTCGACGCGCGCAGCGACGTGTACGCCCTCGGCGCGATCGCCTACGAGCTGCTGGCGCGTGCGCTGCCCGTCGCGGTCGAGGGGCTGCCGCTTCCGGGCGCCGTTCGCGCCGTGCTCGAGCAAGAGCCGACGCGCCTCGGGTCGCGCGTCGGCCGGCTGCGGGGCGACGTCGAGACGATCGTGCACAAGGCGCTCGAGAAGGATCCCGAGCGGCGCTACGCCTCGGCCGCGGAGCTCGCCTCCGACGTGCGGCGCTTCCTCGACGACCTGCCGATCGAGGCGCGCGAACCGACGACGTTGTATCAGCTGCGCAAGCTCTCCCAGCGACACCGCAAGCTCGTCGCGGCGGTGGCGGCGACCTTCCTCGTGCTGGCGGGCGGAGCCGGCGCGAGCACCGCGTTCTACCTGCGCGCGGAGCATCAGCGCGAGCGCGCCCAGAGCGCGCGCGAGGCCGCGCTGGTCCGCAGCGGCGAGGCCGTGCGCGCCCGCAACGAGGAGGCGCGGCAGCGCGCGCTGGCCGAGGAGGCCGAGGAGCGAGCACGCGCGGACGCCGAGCGCGCGCGCGCGGAGGCGCTGTCGGCGCAGCGCGTCACGACGTTCCTCGAGGAGCTCTTCGAGCTGCCCGAGACCGCGCGCGAGCGCGGCGGCGAGGTCTCCGCGCGCGAGATGCTCGACCGCGGCGCGCAGCGCGTCGGCGACCGCCTCGCGCAGGAGCGGGAGACGCAGAGCCGCCTCATGGGCGTCATGGGCAGCGTGTACGACAACCTCGGCCTCTTCGACCGCGCCGAGGATCTCCTCGAGCAGGCGCTGGACGCCGGTCTGGCGAGCGACGGCTCCGGCTCGCTGCTCGAGGCCGACCTCTTGATGCGGATGGCGCGGCTGCGGCGCGAGCTGGGCGATTCCGACGTGGCCTGGTACCAGGCCACGCGCGTCGGCGAGCTCTACGAAGCGGAGCTGGGTCCCGACGACGACCGAGTCGCGGGTGTGCAGCTGTTCCTGGGCGAGCTGCTGCGGGTGCGGGGGGAACTGAGCGAGGCGCGCGAGGTGACCGAGCGCGCGCTCGCCGAGCGCGTCGCGCTCGACCCGTGCTCGGAGGTCGTCGCAGACTTCGAAGCATGCCTCGGCCGGATCGCGGAGCTGGAGGGGCGGTTCGCGGAGGCGCGCGACCACTTCCTGCGCTGCATCGAGCTGGACCGCCACCTGGGCAGGACCACCAGTCCCCAGATCCTGAACGCGCTGGGGAGCCTCCACGTGCACACGGGGGAGTACGCGCTGGCGGAGGACTGGTTCCGGCGGGCCCTCGACGCGGCGCGCGAGACCTATCCGGAGGGGCACCCGGGCCTGGCCTACCCGCTCTCCGATCTCGCGGACATGCTGCGCGAGCGGCGCGCCTTCGACGAGGCGGAAGCGCTCTTCGAGGAAGCGCTGCGATGCGCGCGGGAGGACCACCGCGCGCGTCCGCGGACGCTGAACAACTACGGCCTGCTGCGCGGGAGCCAGGGGCGTCACGAGGAAGCGGTCGAGCTGTTCCAGCAGGCCTTGGACGGCTATCGCCGCCTGGGAAGCGACCGATCGATCGGCACGGCCTTCACGCGCGGCAACCTCGGCCAGGCCCTCGGAGGCCTCGGGCGCCGCGAAGAGGCGATCGAGCAGATCCGGATGGCGCTCGAGATCATGCAGGAGCGAGCGCCGGACAACCTGAAGCACCGCGCGCAGGCCCTGTACTCCCTCGGCAATCAATTGACCGCGACGGGACGACTGACCGAGGCGGTCTCGGTGCTCGAGGAGTCCTACGAGATGCACGTGCGCCTCTACGGACCCGAGTTCCGACTTGCAACTTGGAGCGCGCAACTTCTCGCCTACTGCTACGAGTCGCTCGGCGACGACGAACTCGCGCGCCAGTGGATGGAGAAGATGGAGCCCGAAGACTGAGGAGTTCCCATTCTTGAGCCGGCGCGACCCGAGCGGGCGCGTTTCCCCGAGAACGACCTCCGCGCACATCGCGAACCGGCGTTACCTTTGCCAGTCGGACATGGCCGCGACCCATCCCGACCCCCGCCTCGTCACGCAGGTGCTCGAGGCCGTCCCCAAGGACGAGGCGCAGTCGGCGTCCGAGTTCCTGCCGCTCGTCTACGAGGAGCTGCGTCGCCTCGCGCGCTCGCGGCTCGCGAAGATCGGGCCGGGGCAGACGCTGCAGGCCACGGCGCTCGTGCACGAGGCCTGG
>CAYGPA010000302.1:0-7027 GCA_964351535.1 uncultured Planctomycetaceae bacterium | reverse complement strand
CGCGTCGGCGACGGCGGCGGTCACGGCGCGGCCGCCCGTCAGGTTCAGGGTCGTGCCCGCGCAGCTCGGGAGGCGGGTGAGGCCGCGGGGGTGGCCGAGCACGGCGTAGACGCGTTCGCCCGGCGTCAGGTCGCCGGCGTCGAGGGTCAGGCCCTGGGTGCCGCCGAGCTTGACGGTGACCGAGCGGAACGGGCCGCCGGCGGTGTCGCCGCCCTGGGTGTCGGGGCCGCCCTGGATGTCGGCGGCGAGCTGGAGCGTGAGGCCCGTCAGGTTGATCGCGCCGGGCAGGCCCTGGTCGTCGCGCGTGAAGAGCACCAGGTCGGCGCTGTACGAGCCGCTCGGGCCGCTGTCGTCGAAGGCGATCGAGACCGAGACCGGCGAGGCGCCCACGGTGAAGGGCGAGAAGCCGCCGACGATCGAGAAGCGCGCGGCGTCGGGGCCGGTGATCGAGGCGGCGTGGATCTCGAGGTCACCCTGCAGGGCAGAGAAGTTGAAGTTGTGCACGTCGACCTTCTGGTCGCTGAAGCCGCCCATCGCGGCCGTGCCGAAGTCGACGACCTGCGAGAAGACCTGCGAGCCGCCGTCGAGCGAGGGGCGCGCGTGCGCGAGCACGGTGCCGCTCAGGGCGACGTTCAGGCTCGGGGTCTCGGGATCGTCCGAGGTCAGGGTCAGGGTGCCCGAGCTCGCGCCGACCGCGGACGTGTCCATCGTGATCGTGTGGCCGTTGCTGCCGATGCCGGCGAGCTCGGAGAAGGTTCCCGCCGGAGCCGTGAAGCCCGCGGTCGCGGACAGCGAGTAGTCCAGGTCGTCGACGAAGTCGAACAGCACCAGGTCCCCGACGTTCGTGACGGCCAGCGTCTGCTGGGCCGTAGCGTTGAGGAAGACCGAGCCGAAGTTCACGGGGCCCGAGGTGCCGGCGCGCGCGGGAACTTGAAAGTCGCAGAGAACCGGCAGGTGGTCCGAGGAGGCGTGCAGCGCGTTCGCGATCGTCGCGCCCTCGGGGATCGTCGGCGGGTCGTTGATGTCGGCGTTGAAGTGGTTGCCGTCGTTGCCGAAGGTCCGGTACGTCGAGGGCAGCGCGGCGAAGCCCTCCTGGTCGTCCATGGACGCGGACACGAGGATCTGGTCGAAGCGATCGTCGACTCCGCCCGTGGCGGCTCCCGGAGGCGCACCCGATCCGTTGCTGTGCGGCGACTGCGTGTGGATCAGCGCGAAGGAGCCGTTGTTGTTCCAGTTGCCCGGAGCGTTGATCGGGTCGAACACGCGGCCGTCGTTGTCCGCCTGGAAGCCGACCATCTGCTGATAGGCCGCCTCGCTACTGCTGCGGATGTTGAAGTCGCCGCTGTAGATCAGGTTGCTGCCCGCCGGCAGCAGATTGCCGTTGTTCCGCAGCAGCGTGGTCTCCGTCAGGCGCTGGTTCTGGTCGGACGAACTCGAGCCGGCCTTCAGGTGCATCGAGTACACGTACACCTGGCTGTCCGCCGACGAGTAGCCCGCGAGCCCGAGCTTCCAGCGGTCGATCTGCCGCAGGGACGTGTTGACGTCGAGGTGATCCGCCGCCCCCGCGAAGGTGACCTTCGACGGGCGATAGAAGAGCGCGTTGTCCGAGTCGAAGCCGTTCGTGAAGGTCGCTGCGACGAATCCGCCCGGACCGCCCGCGCCGTTCAGCACGGTGTTCAAGAAGGTGCTGACGTCGGTCGTGTTGTCGACCTCCTGGCACACGATGACGTCGGGATCGATCGCCGCCAGCACGGTGCGCATGCTCGTCAGCGAGCCGGGAGGTACGTGCAGGACGTTCCAGGTGACGATGCGCAGCGCGTACGCGGGGCTCGTCGCGAGGAACAGGACACAGAGACAGGCAGCGAGGCGCGCAAGGCGCCGGGTGACGTTCGATTGCATGGCAGCGACGGAACCCGTCGGCTCCGCTTCCATCTTGGGGGAGGAGGTCTGGGAGCCCGGCGAGCGGGACTCCGGGGGGAGAGGGGGCTGACCCTGCGGCAAATGGTAGCAGAGCCCGGCTCGACCCCGCCTCAGTCTCCTACCCGCACCCCCTCCGCAAAGGTCCCCGAGCGCTCGATGTCGACGGTCCCGTCCGCCCGCCAGGTCGTCCAGGGTCCGGAGAGTTCGTCGTCCGAATAGCTCCCCTGGGCCCGCAGGAGCCCATTCGGGCGGTAAAGCGACCAGCGCCCGGTCCGCACGCCGACGACATACGAACCTGTCATGTTCAAGGTTCCGTCCTCGTTCCACAGCACCCAGGGGCCGACCCGTTCGCCGTCGTGGAAGCGCCCCATCGCCATGCGCTCGCCGTTCGGATGCCACCACTCCCAGGGACCGTCCTCGACGCCCAGGCGATAGCGGCCGAGCTCGTGCGGCGCGCCGTTCTCGTGGAACGCCTTCCACGAGCCGTGACGGAGCCACTCGCCGTCCGGACCGAGCACGCGCTGCGCTTCGAAGTGCGTCGTGCCGTCGGCGTACACCTCGCGCACGAAGGGGCCGTCGAGGATCGGCTCCGCCCGCGGTGCGGTCGCGGTCCCCGTCGAGACGGCATCCGCCCGCGAGTCGGCTGCATCGACGAACCTCGCCCCCTCGCGCTCGCGCTTGAAGCATCCCGGGAAGCGTCCGGACGCCGAAGCGTCGGTCGGCCGGGTCGCCGCGTCGACACGTTCCGAAGGGAGCTGCGGAGCAGCCAGGGTGACGGCCGCTGGCTCCACGAGCAGCGACGCGGTCACGAGTCGCCCGACACCCAGGAGGCCGAGCCCCAGCGCACCGAGGCCCAGCGCGCGGGCGGGCACGGTCGTGACGACGCGGACTGCGAGGAGGCGGCGCATGCTGCTCCGCGCGCCTCAACGCCGCTCGCGGACCCGGGTTCGGCAGAATCCGGTTCGCTCCGTAGAATGCGGAGGAACGCCTGAGTATCCCGCGCATGACCCTGGAAGCACCTCCCAGCACTCGACCGCCGCGGCTGCGGGCCCTGATCGACAACGTCGAGCGCGTGATCTTCGGCAAGACCGAGACCGTCACGCTGTGCGCCGTCGGCCTGCTGGCGGAAGGCCACGTGCTGCTCGAGGACGTCCCCGGCACCGGCAAGACCACACTCGCGCGCGCGCTGGCGCGTTCGGTCGACGTGCGCTTCCGGCGCATCCAGTTCACCTCCGACCTCTTGCCCGCCGACGTGCTGGGCGTCTCGATGCCGGTCGAGGGCGGCGGCTTCGCGTTCCGCGAGGGCCCGATCTTCGGCAACGTCGTGCTCGCCGACGAGCTGAACCGCACGACGCCGCGCACGCAGTCGGCGCTGCTCGAGTGCATGAACGAAGGTCGCGTGTCGATCGACGGCGAGGTGCGCGAGCTGCAGCGTCCGTTCCTGGTCGTCGCGACGCAGAACCCCCTCGAGTTCGAGGGCACGTACCCGCTGCCGGAGTCGCAGCTCGACCGCTTCCTCTTGCGCGTGCGGCTCCGCCATCCGCGGCGCGAGGACGAGCGGCGCGTCCTCGAGAGTCGCCTCGCGGAGGATCCGCTCGAGTCCCTGCGGCCCGTGATGACGCGCGACGAGCTGCTGGAGGAGATCGCGCACGCGCGCGCCGTGCGCATCGACCCGGCGCTGCTCGACTACGTCCTCGACTTCGCCGCCGCGACGCGCGAACCGCGGCGCTTCGCGCTCGGCGCCAGCCCGCGCGCCGCGCTCGGCTGGACGCGCGCCGCCCGCGCGCTGGCCTGGATCGAGGGCCGCGACTACTGCGTGCCCGACGACTTCAAGCGCCTCGCGGTCGCCACGCTCGCCCACCGGGTGCTGCCGGCTTCCGGAGCCCTCGACGAGCCCCTCGCGCGCGCCGAAGAGCTCCTGCGCGAGCTGCTCGACACCGTTCCCGTGCCGACGTGATGGACGCGGCGCGCGCCCCGCGAACGCACGAGACCGCGCTGCGCTTGACCCCCGCGGGTCGCGTGGTGCTGCCGTTCGCGCTGGCGGGCACCGTGCTCTCCTGGGCCGCGGGAGGCAGCGCCCTGCTGCTCGCCGCCGCCGTCCCGGGACTCTTCGGCGCGGCCGTCCTGATCACGTGGCTCCAGATCCGCGCCCTGGAGCCGCGCTCGCCGCGCACGCGCCGCGCCTTCGCCGGAGTTCCGCTCGTCCTCCACGTCCCGGTCGCGAACCGCTCCCACGTCGTCCCCGTCCTCGACGCCGTCTTCACGCACGGCTCCAAGCCGGGCGTGCGTCCGGCGGGGCTGCTCTCCGCGCTGCGGCCGCGCGCGAGCCACGCCGTGCCGCTGGGTCTGCGCTTCGCGCGCCGCGGGCGCCGTCGCCACTTGAAACTCACCGTCTCGACGTCGTTTCCCTTCGGCCTGGTCGCCTGCCGCCGCACCTGGCGCGTTCCGTGCGACCTGCTGGTCCTGCCGCTGCCCGGCGAGGTCCCCCACGAGTCGCTGCACGGCACGACCACCGCCGCGCCGCGCCCGCGGCGCGCGCCGGACGCCGGGGAGGAGGAGCTCTTCGGACTGCGCGAGTGGCGCGAGGGCGAAGGGCTGCGGCGCGTGCACTGGCTCCTCTCCGCGCGCCGCGGCCGGCGCGTCGTACGCGAGCTGCACCGCGCGACGGAGCCGCCCGTGCACCTCGTCCTGCTCGCGTGCTCGACGCCGACCCGACGGCCGACCCGACGGCCGAATGGGCGCGACCGGCACGAGCCCTTCGAGCACGCGGTGCGCGTCGCCGCCTCGCTGCTCGCGCGCGCGCTCGAGGGGGAGGGCGTGGTCTGGCTCTCGATCGCCGCGCCCGCGACCGCCGCGCGCGCGGTCGGGCCGCTGCGCGGCAGGCGCGGGCTCGTCGGCGCGCTGGAGCGGCTGGCGGAGGTCGAGACCGCCGACGGAGATCCCGAGGTTGCGCTCGCCGCCGCTTGGCGCGCGGGACCGCGCGGTGCGCGGCGGGTGCTGGTCGGCGTCGGCGTCTCGCCGGGGCGTCTGCGCGGGCTCTCGCTGCCGCCCGGCACGCGTGTCCTCGACGTCTCCGCGCCCGGCGCGGCCCCCTGGACGCCCGGCGTGCCGACGCCGGAGCTGGAGGCTTTCGCATGAGCGCGGACGCCTCGTTCGAGCCCGGGCTCGCGCCGAGGTCCGCGCGTCCGGACGCGGGCGGACCGTTCGGGGCGCACGTCGGTGAGCGGCCGACGAGCTCGGGGTCCGAGCTCGACGGGCTCGCGCTGCGCGGGACGCGGCTCTCGCCGCGCGTCGAGCGCACCGTCCGGCGCGCGCTGATCGCCTGTGCGGCGCTGGGCTACGCGGCCTTCGCGCGCACGCAGTTCCTGCAGGACTTCGACCGCACGCTGTACCCCGTCGCGCGCCAGGCCCTGCTCGGAGTCGCGGTCGTCCTGCTCCCGTGGCTGCAGATCGGAGCCGAGCGCAGGCTCGCCGGGCGCGGGCGCGTCGTCGCGGTGCTCGCGTGCGTGCTGGCGCAGGTCGCGGCGCTCGCGACGCTGCGCGCGCAGAACGTCGGCGCGCACGCCTTCGGCGCCCTGGCCGTCGCGCAGGGCCACATGCTCGCGCGCAGCCGACGCACGGAGTTCGCCGCCTGGTCGCTGGCGCTCCCGGTCGCGGTCGTGCTGCTCGCGATCGAGGTCGTCCCCTCCCTCGAGTGGCTCGTGTTCCTGCCGCTCGCCTTCGGGCTCGGCACGATTGCGGTCGTGTTCGTGCACGTGCGCGCCACCGAGCGCGCCGTGTGGCCCCGCGCACCGCTCGCCGTGGTGCGCGCGGCACCGGCGCGCACCGGGCTCGGGACGGGTCGAGACGCGGAGCGCAGCGGAACGCGCGCGCTGGACCCGTCCCGCGAGCTCTCGCGCTCCCCGTGGCGCTGGACCAGTGTCGCGCCGGCCGCCGCGGCCGCGCTCGGGGCGGTCCTCCTCGCCTACGGCCTGCTCGCCGCCGTCCCGCGGCCGGAGGGCCTCGAGCGCCGGCCGCCCCCCGTGGCGCAAGCGACGAGCGCTCCCGAGGACGAGGCCGACGCGGAGAACGCGCGCGACGGGCGAGCGGCCGACCTGGCGACGAACGCTCTCGACGGCATCTTCCCCTCCGGCCTCACGTACGGCGAGGGCGTCACGCCGCTGCTCGAGGAGCGCGTCCTGCTCGCGACGCCGCGCGACCCGCGCACGGGCCGCACGCTGCGCGCCGCGGGGCCCCTGTACCTGCGCGGCCTGGTCCTCGACCGCTTCGACGACCAGGACGCGCGCTTCCGCGGCGGCGCGGGCCTGCAGGTCGGCGGCGTGGACCTGCCCCGCGATCGAGAGGGCTGGGTCGCGATCTCCGCGGAGGCTCCGACGCTCGAGGTCGAGATCCGACAGCAGCCGCTGCTCGTCCGCGACGGCGACTGGAGCGTCCTGTTCGCGCCGCAGCCCGTGCAAGCGGTGCGGCACGCGGCCCTCGGTCACGATCCCGCCGGACTGCTGGTGGCGCTCGACGCGCCGCGCGACGAGTTCTCCTACTCCGTGCGCGTCGCCGCGCCCGCGCGACCGCCGCGCAGCGCCCCCGACGAGCGCTACCTCCAGCTCCCCGACGCGACGCCCGCGCTCGTGTTCCTGGCGTCCGAGGCCCGGCGCGCGACGCGCCTCGCGCGCAGCGACCGCGAGCGCGTGCAGCGCCTCGTCGCGGCGTTCCAGCGCGACTACGACTACGAGATCGCGCCCTCGACGTCGCTGGGTGTCGACGCGCTGCTCGAGTTCGTGCGCCGGCGCCGCGGACACTGCACGTACTTCGCCGCGACCGCCGCGATCCAGCTGCGCACGCTCGGCGTCCCGGCGCGCGTCGCGACGGGCTTTCTCGCCGGCGACTGGTCGGAGGACGAGGGCGGTTACGTCGTCACGACGCGCAACGGACACGCGTGGATCGAGGTGTGGCTGCCGGACGAGGGCTGGGCGAGCTTCGACCCCACGCCGCTGGATCGGCGCGCGGCGCGGCTCGCGGCGGCCGCGGCGGCGGCGGAGGACGAGCTCGAGGGATTCTGGGCGCGGCTCGCGCGCGGCCTGCGCCGCTGGGCAGAGTCCGGAGCCGACGG
>CAYGPA010000301.1:0-7028 GCA_964351535.1 uncultured Planctomycetaceae bacterium | reverse complement strand
CAGCTCGGACTGGGACAGGTAGCTCTTGAAGGGCATCACGTCGCGCGACTGCGTGCCGCCCGCGGCGACGAGCTCGATGCGCGCTCCGATCCCGTCGCGGTTGGCGGGCGGTCCCGCGAGCTCCACGCGCAGCCAGTGGTGGCCCAGCGCCTGATCGTTGCGCAGCAGGCGCGGAGCACCGCCGGTCTGGGTCAGGACGACGTCGAGGTCGCCGTCGCCGTCGAGGTCGGCGTAGGCCGCGCCGCGGCCCACGAGCGGCTCCGCCAGGTCGCCGAGCTTCGCGGGCTCGACCTCGACGAAGGTCGCCCGCGCGTCGCGTCCCGCGTTCCAGAAGAGCTGGGCGGGCTGCGCGTAGCTCTGGCTCTTCTGGACCTTGGAGATCTCGTCCTCGAGGTGCCCGTTCGCCTGCAGCAGGTCCAGGCGACCGTCGAGGTCGGCGTCGAAGAAGAACAGCCCGAACGAGAGCCGCACGCGCGTCGGCCGGCCGAGACCGTCCACGATCGACTGGTCCGTGAAGCGCGCGCCGCCACCGGGCGCGACGTAGAACGACGTCATCTCGTTCGCGAAGTTGCCGATGGCCAGGGCCAGGTCGGCGTCGTTGCGATAGCGCGCCGCGTCGATGCCCATGGCGCCCGTCGAGTTGCCGCTGCGGTCGAAGGCCAGACCGGCGTCGGCTCCGCGCTCCTCGAACGTGCCGTCGCCGCGATTCCGGTAGTAGAAGTTGCGCACCGTGTCGTTGGCGACGACGAGGTCCAGGTGTCCGTCGCCGTCGACGTCGAGCGGCAGGCAGCCCAGCGCCTTGCCCACGGCCACTCCGGTGGCCTCGCTCTCGACGTACAGACCGACCTCCTCGGCCACGTCGACGAACACGCCGTCGTCGTTGCGATAGAGGTACGGCTGCGCTCCCTCGAAGTTCGTCGGAGGACCGTAGGCGCGGCCGAGGCCGACCAGCTGGAAGTCGACCGCGAAGTCGATGTCGCGCGACCAGCGCACGTAGTTGCCGACGTACAGGTCGAGGTCCCCGTCTCCGTCGAAGTCGAAGAAGGCCGCGCACGTGCTCCAGTCCTCCGGGCTGCCCGACAGACCGGCTTCCGCCGTCGCATCGACGAAGCGCCCGCCCTCGTTGCGCCAGAAGCGGTTCGCGCCCAGCGCGGTCACGAACAGGTCGCGGTCGCCGTCGCCGTCGACGTCCGCGGCCAGCGCGCCCATGCCGTAGACGCCGCCCGACAGGCCGAGCTCGGCGGCGCGGTCGTCGAAGCGGCCGGCGCCGTCGTTGACGTAGAGCGCGGGCATGGAGGCCGTGGACGGTGCGCCCGGGTCCCACGATCCGGAGTTGACGAACAGGAGATCGACGTCGCCGTCGTCCTCGAGATCGAAGCACGCCACGCCTCCGCCCATCGTCTCGGGCAGGAGCTTCTCTCCGGTGGCGCCGTTCGCGTGCACGAATCCGATTCCCGCGGAAGCCGTGACGTCGGTGAAGGGCAGCTCGGGCGCGGTGACGACGACCTCCACGGCGCGCGGCGCGACGGACTCGGCCTCCTGCGCCTCGCCGCGCGGGTCCGCTTCGCTCCGCAGGAGGAAGTAGCCCGCCACCACGAGACCCAGGGCGGCGAGCACGACGAGCGAGCGGCGGAAGGCGCGCCCGATGACGGCGTCGTCCTCGGGGACCTCGTGCAGCTCTTCGGTCTCGGGTGCGCTCATCGCGGTCCTCCGGTCGGTTCGACGTCCGCCTCGGCCTCGGTGCGGTGCAGGTCGTAGATCACGACGGCCTCGGCCGCGTGGTTGGCCGCGGGGTCCGCGCTGCGCGCCAGCGCCACGGCGCGGTCCCGGGCGTTGTCGTCGGGCTTGTACTTGCGGTGCTGCGCGTGGTGGTGGGCCGCGAGGTCCGCGTTCCCGAGCTGCTCCTGGATCAGGGCCAGGTTGTAGTGCGCCGTCAGGTCCTCGGGCTCCAGCGTCAGGGTGCGTTCGAACCAGCCGGCGGCCTCGCGCAGGAGCTCCTCGCGGCGAACGCGGCCGGAGTCTCCGCGCTCCTCCTTGGAGCGCTCGAACAGCGCCTGGCCCAGCGCGTTGAGCAGGCGGTAGTCCTGCGAGAAGTCGAACTCGCGCGCGCGCGTCTCGGGGGTGTCGAGCTCCACCAGCGAGCGGAACGACGCGATGGCCTCGTCCAGGTACCCGTTCTGGAGGTCGACGAGGCCCGTGAACCAGGCCACCGACCAGGTCGGGGCCGGCGGCTCGAACGACGCCGCGCGGCCGAGCGCGTCGACCGCCTCCTCGAGACGCCCTTCGCGCAGGAAGACGCGCGCGAGGTTCAGCGGACCGTCGGGCCGACCGAGCGCCTCGACCTGCGCGAAGGCGTACTCGGCCTGGCGCAGCTGACCGCGGTTCGCGCCGCCGGTGTCCTTGCGCAGCAGGCCGATGCCGTAGTCGTTCCAGCGCTGCCACTCCGGAAACTCCGGCGCGGCCGCGATGCGCGACTCGCCTGCGGCCGCGATCGGGAACTCCACGACGTCCTGCGCCAGCTCCAGGATCGGCAGGTCGTTCTTCCAGTCCGGGTCCTCGAGGACGGAGCGCATCAGGCGCGTGTCGAACTTGCGATAGCGCAGGCGCGCCGCGACGCTCAGCGTGCCGCGCGCGTCGGACGGCACGTCGAGGCGGTAGTGGACGACCTCCCCCGCGCCCGGCGGGATCTGGTGGCTGTAGAGCGGCACGAAGATCTGTTCGACCTCGCGCCGCAAGATGCGCCCGCCGTCGCGATTCAGCACGTAGGAGTTCAGGAAGTGCGACCAGGGGTCCACGCTGCCGTCCGAGTCGAGGGCGCCGCTCTGGCCGACGACGCCGGCGTCGGATTCCGCGCGCAGCTCGACCCAGGCCTCGTTCGAGTCCGTCGTGCCCTGCGTGAAGTGGTGCCCCATCTTCACCGTCCGCACGACCACCTCGAGGAGGTAGCTCTTGCCGGGCTCGAGAGCGGGAACCGAGGGTCGCAGCGGAGCCACCAGCGGCCCGTCGATGGCGCCGCCCTCGCGGATGCCGAAGACGTCGATGCGCATCACGCCTTCGTTGAACGCCTGGTGCCGCTCGACGATCTCCGGAGGAGAGCCGGTCAGCACGGGGATCGCCGGGTTCGCCGACGGAAACAGGTGGTCGTGCACCTTCAGCTCGCCCGAGTCGTCGAGGAAGCGCGCGCCGAAGTCGTCGGAGGGCAGCGGCTGCATGTGGCACGTGTTGCAGTCGTGCACGGCCTTCTCGGGATAGTAGAAGCTCTGCGCCCCGTGGCCCGAGACGCCGCTCAGGTGGTACGTGTCGTAGTGGTTCTGACCGCGCAGCCACTTGTAGTCGTTCAGCTCCTCGGGGATGTGCACCTTGTGGCAGGAGCCGCAGAACTCGGGGCTCTTGTGCAACGGCTTCAGGAACGTCTGCTTGTGGAACTCCGGCTTGGCCTTCACGAGCTGGCGGTTGATCCACTTCAGCGCCGGGTGGTCCGAGAACGCGAACGGGTAGTGGATCGGCTCCTCGATCGTGAAGTCGCTGTTGCCGCGCGGGCTGTTGACGTGGGTGATCGCGTGACACGACGTGCAGGTGATCCCGGCCTGGGACGTCGGGTGGTTCACGTCGTCGAACTCGGGATCGTCGAAGGCGCCGCTGAAGAACGGCACGGGGTCGTGGCAGCCGGCGCAGAAGCGCGACCCCTGCACGTCTCCGTCGCGCTCGAGCATCGCAGCACGCGTGTTGCGCACGGAGAACAGGTAGACGGGGTTGTTGAACGAGCTCAGCTTGTGGACCGAGTGGGACCACTGCTCGTGCACGTCCGCGTGGCACTCCTGGCAGTAGGCGTCCATCATCATCGTGTCGGCCGGGATGAAGTTGCCGGAGGACGTGCGCGCCAGGGAGGGGAAGAAGTACCGCTGCCCGGACTCGGGCCCCACCTGGTTCCAGGCGCGAGGATCCTGGGAGTGGAGCAGCGCCGCGGCGAGAGCCACGGCGGCGGCCACGCCCGACCAGGCCGCGCCGATGCGCCAGCGGATCGGCTTGCCCGCCAGGCGGTGCAGCACGAAGAGCCAGATCGCCAGCAGCGGACAGACCACGTGCGCCCAGTAGGCCGCGCTGCGCGCGCGCGGGTCCTTGACCTCGAAGCCCTCGAGCCGCGTCAGCACGATCCCGCTCGCGAGCAGCACGAGCCCGACCGCGAAGAGCCCGTAGCCCACGCGCACCGCACGGCGGTTCGGCCGGTCGTACGCATTGCGGATGTGCAGGATCCCGAACGCGAGGAACGGCACCACGAACAGCGCACCGAGGGCCAGGTGCCCGAGGAACATCCACTGGAAGAAGTAGTTCTGGTAGACCTGGCCGGACGTGGCCTCGAGCACGCGGATCGAGACGAGGTAGACCGAGTTCACGCCCAGCAGCGCGAACAGGCCGAACACGATCCAGAGGAGCCAGGTGAGCCGCGGGCCGACTGCGGGGACGTACCGGCGCCGCGGGCGGGCGGGCGCGGGCTGTCGTTCTTCGTTCATCGAGGGGCGTTCGAGTTCGGGTCGCAGAGGGAGACGATGTCGGCCACGAGCTCGTCGAGGTCGCGGTCGCTGGTCGAGAGCTGGTGGTCGCAACGAGAATACGCGGGCTCGCGCCGGCGCAGGAGCTCCTGCAGCTCCTCCATCGCGCGCGGCCGGTTCGCCATCGGGCGACGGTCGCCCTGGGCCTGCACGCGCTCGAAGTGCTCCTCGGGACGCGCGCGCAGCCACACGGTCTTGCTGGTGCTCAGCAGGCGCGCAAAGTTCGACGCGGAGTCCACGATCGAACCGCCGGCCGCCACCACGAGGCGCTCCCCCTCGGACAGTACCTGCTCCAGCGCCTCCGCCTCGAGCGCGTGGAAGCCCGCCGAGCCCTGCAGGTCGAAGATCTCGGCCAGCGTCATCCCGGCGAGGCGCTCGATACGCGCGTCGAGCTCCACGAAGGGGGCGTCGAGCGCCAGAGCCAGCCTGGGACCCACGGTGGACTTGCCGGCGCCGCGCAGGCCGACCAGCGCGATGCGCTCTCCGCGCAGGTGCAGGGGCAGGTCGCACAGCTCGCCGAGCGGTACGGCCAGGGCCTCGGAGAGCTGGGCCAGCTTGACGATCGTCAGGTTGGCGCGGCCCGCCTCGGCTTCGGTGATGTAGCGCCGGCTCGTGCTCGCGACCCGCGCGAGCTCGGAGACCGTCAGACCGGCTCCGGTCCGGGCCTCGCGCAGCCGGCGGCCGAGCTCGGCCAGCAGAACGCCCTCTCGGTCGAACATGCGCTCCATCCTGCCCAATTCGAGCCCCCATTGGGAACTCTACATCCCCATGGCTGCCCTTTCCGCGCGGTCCAGGGGGGTACTTGGAAGGCGCAGGCTTGAGCGCTATCATTCTCAAGCCGCGCACGCCTGAGCTACATAATTCTCAACCCCAGCGCGAAGCGAACTCGACGAGGCCCAGACGTGACCACCACAGCCACCCTGCCGGAAGCACCCGCCCCCTTCTCCCTGGAGACGCATCCCGACCGCTACCGCCACTGGAAGCTCTCCGTGGAGGGCGACGTCGCCACGCTCACGATGAACGTCGACCCCGAAGGCGGTCAGCGCGGCGACGACTACGAGCTGAAGCTGAACTCGTACGACCTCGGCGTGGACATCGAGCTCGCCGACGCCGTGCAGCGCCTGCGCTTCGAGCATCCGGGCGTGCGCTGCGTGGTCGTGACGGGCGCGCTCGACCGCGTGTTCTGCGCGGGCGCGAACATCGTGATGCTCCGCACCTCGGCGCACGGGTTCAAGGTGAACTTCTGCAAGTACACCAACGAGACGCGCGTCGGGATCGAGGACGCCAGCGCCCACTCCGGGATGCGCTTCCTCGCGGCGCTGAACGGCACCGCGTCGGGCGGTGGCTACGAGCTGGCGCTCGCCTGCGACAAGATCCTGCTCGTCGACGACCGCAACAGCGCCGTCTCGTTCCCCGAGGTTCCGCTGCTCGGCGTGCTGCCCGGGACCGGCGGGCTCACGCGGCTCACCGACAAGCGCAAGCTGCGGCGCGACCGGAGCGACCTCTTCAGCACGCTGGCCGAGGGCGTCAAGGGCAAGCGCGCGGTCGAGTGGAACCTCGTGGACGCCCTGGCACCGCTCTCCCGCTGGGAGGAGCAGGTCGCCGGCATGGCGCGCACCCTGGCGGACGAGGCCCCGCCGCGGGGCGAGCGCGGCGTCGCGCTGCCCGAGCTCGCCGTGACCGACGAGGACGGCAGCCTGCGCTACGGCCACGTCGCGCTGGACCTGCGCCGCGACGAGCGCGTCGCCGAGCTCACGATCACCGCGCCGGACGACGCGCCGACGACGGCCGAGGACGCCTTCGCCGCCGGCGCCGGCTGGTGGGCCCTGCAGGCCTTCCGCGAGCTGGACGACGCCCTGCTGCGCCTGCGCCTCTTCGAGCCGGACATCGGCCTCGTGCTCGTGCGCGCGAAGGGCTCCCTCGACGTGGTCGAGGGCACCGACGCGCTGCTCGCGAACTCGGACCACTGGTTCGTGAACGAGGTGCGCCACCTGATCAAGCGCGTGCTGAAGCGCCTGGAGATGACCGCCAAGAGCTTCTACGCCGTGGCCGACGAGGGCACGTCGTTCGTGGGCACCTTCCTCGAGCTCGCGCTCGCGTGCGACCGCACCTACGTGCTGGACGACTCCGAGATCCCCGTGACGTTCGGCCTGACGGGCGTCCACTCCGGCACGTACCCGATGGCGAACGACCTCACGCGCCTGCAGACGCGCTTCCTCGGCACGCCCGAGGCGACCGACGAGGTGCTCGCGCACTCCGGCCGGTTCGACGCCGCGCAGGCGACCGAGCTCGGCCTCGCGACCGTGGCCGCCGACGAGATCGACTGGGAGGACGAGCTGCGCCTCGCGATCGAGGAGCGCGTGTCCTTCTCCCCCGACGGCCTGACGGGGATGGAGGCCAACCTGCGCTTCCCGGGCCCCGAGACCATGGAGACCAAGATCTTCGGTCGCTTGACCGCCTGGCAGAACTGGATCTTCC
>CAYGPA010000300.1:0-7061 GCA_964351535.1 uncultured Planctomycetaceae bacterium | reverse complement strand
CCCCCCGTCCCCACCGCACCGTCCCGATCGGCCATGACCTCGTCCAAGCCCCACACCACCCCCTGGAAGCCGCGCCTGCACACCGCCAAGCGCGCGGCGGAGGTCACGCGCATCCTGCTCGGCTTCGGCTTCGGTGAGCTGGTCCAGGCCGGCGGTCTGAAGCACTTCCTCGAGCGCGGCGAGCCCGTGGAGGCCGAGCGGCGCAGCGAGCCGATCCAGGTGCGCGTCCGACTGCTGCTCGAGGCCCTCGGGCCGACGTTCATCAAAGCGGGCCAGATCCTGAGCACGCGCCCCGACCTGGTGCCCCGCGAGTGGACGCGGGAGTTCGCGAAGCTGCAGAGCGACGTGCCGCCGAGCCCGTGGGAGGGCGAGGACGGCGTCCGCGCGCTTCTTGCGGACCAGTACGGCGAGCTGCTCGACGTGCACTTCGCGTCGATCGAACCCGAGCCGATCGCGGCGGGCTCGATCGCCCAGGTGCACCGGGCGCGCCTGCCCGCGGGGGACGAAGTGGTGCTGAAGATCCTGCGCCCGGGGATCCGCGCCACGGTGGCCTCCGACATCGAGCTCGCGCGCGGGCTGGCGCGCTTGACGCAGAGCTACTTCTCGAACATCGGCTTCGACTTCGAAGCCGTGATCGAGGAGTTCAGCCGGCAGGCCACGCGCGAGACCGACCTCGGGATCGAAGCGGTCTCCACGGCGCGCATGCGGCGCGACTTCGAGGACGACGACGACGTCTCGTTCCCGCGCACGTACACCGCGCTCTCCACGCGCGAGGTGCTGGTGCTCGAGGAGGTCCACGGCACGCTGCTCGCCGACCTCGACCTCACGCAGCTCGACTCCGGTCAGCGCGAGCGCCTCGCGCGCCACGGCGCGGACATGGTGTTCCGGCAGTGCCTGCAGTTCGGCTTCTTCCACGCCGATCCGCACCCCGGCAACATCTTCGTGCTGCCGGGCGAGAAGCTCGTGTTCATCGACTGCGGCATGACCGGCATGCTCGACCCGGGGACGGCCGAGCTCCTGGCGCGCTTCGCGCACGGCGTGATCCGGCGCGACCTGGACCTCGTCGTGCACGCCGCGCAGCGCCTGGCGGACGTCGACGGTCGCCTCGCCGACGACCGCGCGTTCCGCTCGGACGTCTGGCAGCTGATCGACCACTTCGAGGGCAACGCGCTGGAGAAGATCCAGTTCGGCAAGCTGCTGAACGACTTCTTCGAGCTCCTGCGCCGTCACGAGCTGCGCGTGCCCGCCGACATCGTGTACCTCATCAAGGCGCTGACGACGATCGAGGGCGTGGCCCAGGCCGTCGCGCCGGAGTTCGACCTGCTCGCGCACGTGCGCCCCTACTTCGAGCAGCTGATCGGCAGGCGCTACGGGCTGCGCGGCACTCGCAAGCGCATGCTGGAAGCCTTCTTCTCCTACGGGGACCTCGTCGAGGAGCTGCCGCGACAGATCACCGACTTCTTCCGGACCGTGCGCAAGCGCCAGCTCCAGCTGCAGGTCGACCACCGCGGACTCGACCGCTTCACCGCGGAGGTCGAGCGCGCGAGCATGAACATCTCGTGGTCGCTCGTGGTGGCCGCGCTGGTCGTCGGCGCGGCGGTCCTGATCCTGGCGGACAACCTCGACGGCGAGCCCTCGGGCCTCACGACCATGGCGAACTGGACCTTCGGCGCGGCGATGCTCGCCGGGATCTGGCGCCTGCTGCGCTTCCGCTTCCCCTGGCGCTGAGCCCGGGCCTCCGCGCCCGAGGGCCGCGCGCGCTCAGTCGAAGATCTCGATCCAGTCGTCCAGGTCGGAGACGGCGAGGTCGACGCGCGCGTCCCGTTCGGCCGACCGCGTGAGGCCCTCGCGGAGCCCGAGCTGCAGCCTGCGCAGCCGATCCGCGCGCCAGAACTCCACCTGCGCGTCCTGGGCCAGGTAGACCGGGATCCACCCGTCGATCAGCCGCACCGGGCACGCGGAGAGGTCCTGCTCGAGGCGCTGCCCGAGGGGCACGTCCGGGTCCGAGAGCGGGTGCGCGGTCGAGACGATGTACGGCCCGTCCGGGTAGCTGCCGCGCAGCCGCACCAGCAGGTTCCGCGCGGTCGCGTAGTCGTAGTTCTCGAGCATCCAGTCGGCGTCGACCGGGCCCGTGGGCCGGCCCAGGACCGGCACGTGCGTCACGTTGCGCGCGCCGGGCTCCCGCCGGGCCGCGCCCTCGGGACCGCCCGGCTCGCCGGGGGCCAGCAGCCCCTCGAACATGCGGCGATAGCGCTCCTCGGTCGTCAGGGTCGGAGGCGAGCCCAGCAGCACGTAGGTGTGCAGCGCGAACTTCGGCTCCTCCGGGCGCTCCGCCACGAGCCACTCGAAGCGCAGCGCGCCGGCTGCGCGCGGCGCCGCGGCCTCGACGGCACGCTCGGGGGTGCGCCGGTCGAAGGCCGGACCGGCTCCGCGGGCGTCCGGGGCCGTGGCGGGCGGCGGGCCGTCGGCGGCATCGGCGTGGAGCTCCGGCCCGGCGGTCGGAGCGGCGCGCGCGTCGACCGCCGTCGGACCCGAATCGATCGAGCCGCAGGCGGCGAGCGCGAGGCTCGACGCGAACGTCACCAGGGACCCCCCGCGGAAGCTACGGTCGCCCATGATCATCCTCCTGGGCCCGGACTCGGGCGCAGGCCGGGATTCTAGCCCGGACGCGGGGGACGGAGGAGGTTTTCCGGACTCCCTACGATCCGATGCGCGCCTCGTGGAACTCGCCGCCGGCGAGGCGCCAGCAGCGGAGGTCCTCGACCCGACCGTTGCGCACGGATGCGATCAC
Source organism: uncultured Planctomycetaceae bacterium (assembly GCA_964351535.1). Classification (GTDB taxonomy): domain Bacteria; phylum Planctomycetota; class UBA1135; order UBA1135; genus JAUIDW01. The sequence goes on along the minus strand of CAYGPA010000300.1, from coordinate 4,270 downwards.
GTACGCATAGCCCTCCCAGGCGGCGTCGCGGTCGACCTTCGACGGCACCGCGGGCGCGTCGGGATGGGAGTGCCACACGCCGACCACCTCGAGGCTCGCCGCCCGCGCGCGCTCCTCGGCGCGCAGCTGGTCGGCCGGGTCGAGGTCGTAGCGGTCGCGCGCACGCTCGCGGGCGAGGTTGCGGGCCGCGACCACCTCGTGGACGTCGGTGACCCCGTCGCGGGAAGTGCCGATCAACAGGCCGCAGGCCTCCTCCGGATAGCGAGCCGCCGCGTGACGCTCCAGCTCGGTGCGGTGGGACGGCGCGAGCCGGAGCTCGTCCCTGTCGCGCGCGCCCGGAGGTTCCACGCAGCTGCTCAGCGGGCGTCGAGCGGCACGTAGTCGCGGTCGTGCTCGCCCACGAAGATCTGCGCGGGGCGGAACAGCTTGTTGTCCTGCATCTGCTCGCGCCAGTGGGCCAGCCAGCCGGCGGTGCGGGCGATGCCGAAGACCGGCGTGAACAGGTCCGTCGGGATGCCGAGCTTCTCGTAGACGATGCCGCTGAAGTAGTCGACGTTCGGGGCGATGCCCTTGGAGCCGACGCGCTGCTCCATCTGACGCTCGAGCTCGAGCGCGGTGTCGTAGATCGGCGTGCTGCCGAGCTTCGCGAAGAGCTCGCGCATCAGCGCCTGGATGTTGTGCGCGCGCGGGTCCTTGACCTTGTAGACGCGGTGCCCGAAGCCCATGACCTTCGACCTGGCGGCGAGCTTGGCCTCGAGCCAGGAGCTCACGTTCTCCGCCCCGCCGATCTCGGCGAGCTGGGCCAGGACGCGCTCGTTCGCGCCGCCGTGCAGCGGCCCGTGCAGGGCTCCCACCGCGGCGCTGCAGACGCTGTAGGGGTCGGCCTCGGTCGAGGCCACGACGCGCGCCGCGAAGGTCGACGCGTTCATCGTGTGGTCGGCGTGCAGGATCAGCGCGACGTCCAGGATCCGCGCCGCCAGCTCGTCGGGCTTCTCGCCGTTGATCATCCACAGGAAGTTGGCCGCCGTGTCGAGCTGCGGGTCGGGCTGGACGAACTCCAGTCCGCGGCGCGCGCGCTGGAACGCGGCGACGAGCACCGGCGCCGTCGCGAGCAGCCGGACGATGGCCGTCTCCTTCTCGGCGTCGCTCTTCAGGTCGGGCTTCGGCTCGGTCATGCCGAGCAGCGCGAACCCAGCCTGCATCGCGTTCATCGGGTGACCGTCGCGCGGCATCGCGGCGATCGCCGCGTGCAGCGCGGGCGACAGCGTGCGCGCGTCGCGCAGGCGCCGGCGGAATCCGTCGAGCTCGGCCCGGGTCGGCAGGTCGCCGTGCAGCAGGAGCCAGGCCGTCTCCTCGAAGTTGCTCTCCTCGGAGAGCGTTTCGATGCGGTACCCCCGGTAGGCCAGCACGCCGGCCATGCCGTCGATGTAGCTGATGGCCGATTCGGCCGCGGGGACGCCGGCGAGGCCGGGGACGAGGGTCTTGGGCTGTTCCTGGATTGCCACGGTGCTGCTTGGTTCGTTTCTGGGCTGGGGAGGGGGGGGCGGGCCGGGGAGTCTATCCCGCTTCCCGCATCCCGTCGTGAGCGATCTGGCCGCGGGTCGCTCGAGGCGAAGGAGGACCCGACAGGTCCTCTTCGACCATCCGAGCCCGACTCGTGAGCGCTCGGTCCGTCGAGCGCGCGCCCGGGGCCGGCGGCGGTCCCGCCCGGCGGGTCCCGGCGCCGAGGCGGCCCCGGAGAGCACCCGGAAAGCGCCCGGAGAGCACCCGATCCGGCTCGTCGGCCGTGTCCGCGGTTCGGCGTCCGGGGCGGGGCGACCCGGGTGCCGAACCTCGGACACGCGCCCTCAGGAGCGCTGCGCGAGGTACTCCATCAGGAGCCGCACGCCCACGCCGGAGCCCTGCGAGCCGCCGGTGTAGTCGCGGTCCCGGCCGCCCCAGGCGGTGCCGGCGATGTCCAGGTGGGCCCACTCGACGTCCTCGACGAAGTGGGCCAGGAAGGCCGCGCCCTGCGTGGACCCCGCGCCCAGGTCGGAGCTGCCGATGTTCTTCAGGTCGGCCGTCTCACCCTTCATCGCGTCCTTGTGGAGGTCGAGCAGCGGCAGGGGCCAGACCAGCTCCTGGGTGGCCTCGCCGGCGGCGATCAAGTCGTCGCGCAGCTCCGTCGTGGTGGCGAAGCAGCCGCTGAGCTCGTGGCCCAGCGCCATCACGACCGCACCGGTCAGCGTGGCGAGGTCGATGATCGTGTCCGGCTTGATCTTCTTGACGGTGTACGCGAGCGCGTCGCAGAGGATCAGGCGGCCCTCGGCGTCGGTGTTCAGGACCTCGATCGTCTTCCCGTTCATGGCCGTGACCACGTCGCCGGGCTTGGTCGCCGACGCGTCGGGCATGTTCTCGGAGCTCGGCACGACGCCGTGGACCTCGAACGGCACGTCGAGCTTCGCGAGCGCGTGGAACGCGCCCAGCACGGCCGCGCCGCCGGACATGTCGAACTTCATGTCCCACATGCGCGCGGCGGGCTTCAGGCTGATGCCGCCGGCGTCGAAGGTCAGGCCCTTGCCGACGAAGGCCAGGCAACCCTTGGAGCGACCGCGCGGCTTGTACGTCAGGTGGATCAGGCGCGGCGGCTCGGACGAACCCGCGGCCACGGACAGCAGCGCGCCCATGCCCAGGTCCTTCATCGCCGCGGGCGTGAGCACCTTGCAGGAGATGCGCTCGCTGCCGCGCGCGAGGCGCTGGGCCGTCGTGGCCATGTCGCGCGGGCGCAGCTTGTTGCCCGGAGCGTTCTGCAGGTCGCGCGTGAACAGGTTGGCCTCGCCCAGCGCCTCGCCGCGCTTCGCGCCGCGCCGGAAGTCCGCGTCGGGGCCGTGCAGCACGGTCGACTTGAGCTTGGGAGCCGGCGGCTTGCTCTTGTGCGCGTCGTTGCGGTAAGTCGCCATGACCGCGGCCTCGGCGACCGCCGTGCCCAGCTGGGCCGCGGAGGCCACGGACGCGGGCACGCCCGGCCACCACTGCGCGAGCTTCGCGCAGCGCTCCGACTCCGCCTGCTTGACCGCCAGCGCGGCGGCGCGGCGCAGCCGCTCGACGGTCAGGTCGTCCTTCTTGCCGAGTCCGACCAGCAGCACGCGCTCCGCGGGTCCGGCGCTCGCGTCGTGCACGCGCAGCGCGCGGAACTCGCCCGAGAACGAACCCGCGGCCTTCGAGGCGAGGCGCACGCCGGCGGGGAGCTGCGGCTTCTTGCCCTCGTACGCGAAGCAGGCGAGCAGGTCGCAGGAAGTCGGGGCCTGGGAGGTGGTCTTGAAGCTGATCTTCATGGTGGCAGGTGGGCGCGGGGTTGGTTCGGCGCGGGGAGGGAGGCGCGGGCGGCGGACCGTCGAGCCGCGCCGCCTCGATTCACGGTGGCGGGAATGCGAGCGCGGGGGAGCGCTCGCGAAGGTCGGGGTCGCTCCCGGTCGCGGACCGGGGCGGCCGGCGGGTCACATGTCGATGTACTTCGGACCGCCCCCGCCCTCGGGGACGACCCACTCGATGATCTGGTAGGGGTCGGCGATGTCGCAGGTCTTGCAGTGCACGCAGTTCGAGGCGTTGATCGTCACGCCCGTCGGCTTCGCTCCGTCCAGCTCGGCGGCGGTCGGCCACTCGTACACGGCCGCAGGGCAGAAGTGCTGGCACGGGTTGCCGTACTCCTGCGTGCAGCGGTCGACGCAGATCGCGGGGTCCGTGACGACGAGGTGCGACGGCTGGTGCGGGACGAGCTCCTGGTGGCGATCCTGGACGGCGCCCGACCAGTAGACGTCGGTCAGCTTGTCCATCGCGTCGGTGTCGTTGTACGCGGGCTTCTCGAGCCGCGCCGACGCGACGCCGCGCATCTGGCTGTGGTCGGCGTGCCCCTTGCGCTTCTTGACGAGCCCGCGGCCGCCGGTGACGAGCTGCAGCCCCGCGTCGAGCGAGCCGGCGAAGAAGCCGGACTGGAAGGCCTGGCGGAAGTTGCGGAACTTCCAGAGCTCGTCCCGGGCCCAGGAGGACTCGAAGCGGCGCGGGTAGCCCGCGAGGCCCGCGGCCGACGTGTCGCCCTTCTCGAGCGCCTCGGCGATGCCCTCGGCCGCGAGCATGCCCGACTTGATCGCCAGGTGGATGCCCTTCAGCCGCGCCATGTTCAGGAAGCCGCCGGAGTCCCCCACCAGGCAGAAGCCGTCGCCCGCGAGCTTCGGCATCGCGAAGTAGCCGCCCTCGGGGATCGTCTTCGCGCCGTAGCGCACGACCTTGCCGC
>CAYGPA010000299.1:2993-7079 GCA_964351535.1 uncultured Planctomycetaceae bacterium | reverse complement strand
TCGACGTCCTGATCGTCGCCGGCGTGAACCCGATCTACGACCTGGGCGGTGAGCTGCCGGTCGAGAGCGCCGAGCTGCTCGTCTCGAGCGCCGGGGCGCCCGACGAGACCAGCGCCCGCGCCGCCTGGATCTTTCCCGAGCCGCACTACCTCGAGGCGTGGAACGACGCCGAGCCGCACGTCGGCGGCTACACGCTGACCCAGCCCACGGTGCCGTTGCTGCGGGACGGTCGCACGCTGCGGGCGTCGCTGTCGCGCTGGGCGGGCGACGAGCGGGCCGACGACGAGCTGCTTCGCCACCACTGGCGGACCGCGATCTTCCCGCGGCAGCGCGCGGCGTCGGACTTCGACGCGTTCTTCGACCAGGCTCTGCACGACGGGCACTTCGTCCTCGATGCTCCGGCGAGCGCGGCAGGTCCCTTCCGCGCGGACGCGGTGCGAGCGGTCGCCTCGGGCGCGGTGCCGGGTGCCGAGACGCTCGAGCTCGTCCTCTACCCGAAGGCGGGGATGCTGGACGGGCGGCACGGGCACAACCCCTGGCTGCACGAGCTGCCCGATCCCGTCAGCAAGATCACCTGGGACAACTACGCGTGCCTCTCGCCCGCGACGGCCGCCGAGCGCGGCCTCACCGAGGGGGACGAGGTTCGCGTGACGCCCGCCGACGGCGCAGTGGAGGTCGTGCTTCCCGTGCACGTGCAACGCGGCCAGCACGACGGCGTCGTCGCGATCGCGCTGGGCTACGGGCGGCTGGGCACCGACCGCTTCTCCAACGTGGGTCCGGGCTGGCTCGGCGACCGTCCCACCGTTGACGCCGGCGGAGTCGTCGGGGTGAACGCGGCCGTGCTCGCGACACTCGGCCGGGGCCCGCGGCGGTTCGCCGGGGCGCTGGTCGAGGTCGCCGCGACCGGGAGCGCACGCGAGCTCGCCGCGACGCAGGACTACCACTCGCTCTCGCTGCCCGAGCACCTCGCCATCGAGGGGCACGAGGTGCGCGAGATCGTCTTTTCGGGCAGCTACGAGGAGTGGCAGGAGAATCCCGGCGGGGCCGTCCACCGACACGCTCTGCCCGCGGAAGACCTGTGGCAGGAGGACCACCCGAAGCGCACGGCCTGGGGCATGGCGATCGACCTCGCCCGCTGCACGGGTTGTTCGGCCTGCGTCGTCGGCTGCCAGGCCGAGAACAACGTTCCGGTGGTGGGACGCGACGAGGTCCAGCGGCACCGCGAGATGAGCTGGCTGCGCATCGACCGCTACTACCAGGGCGACGACGACGCGCTGCGCACGCTGCACCAGCCCATGCTGTGCCAGCACTGCGACCACGCGCCGTGCGAGTCCGTGTGCCCCGTCCTGGCGACCGTGCACTCGAGCGAAGGCCTGAACCAGCAGGTGTACAACCGCTGCGTCGGGACGCGCTATTGCGCCAACACGTGTCCGTACAAGGTGCGGCGCTTCAACTGGTTCGACTACCCGCACGAGGATCGGCTGCAGAACCACTCGCTGAACCCGGACGTGACGATCCGCTCGCGCGGGGTCATGGAGAAGTGCTCCTTCTGCGTCCAGCGCATCCAGGAGGCCAAGGCCGAGGCACGGCGCGAGGGACGCGAGGTGCGCGACGGCGACGTCGTGCCCGCGTGCCAGCAGTCCTGCCCGGCGAGCGCCATCGTGTTCGGCGATCTCCAGGACCCCGACAGCCGTGTCGCGCAGCTCGCGGCGAAGCCGCGCGCCTACAGCGTCCTGGAAGAGCTCAACGTGCAGCCCTCCGTGCGCTACCTGGCCCACGTCCACAACGGTCCGACTCCGGAGCACGGTCATGGTCATTGATGCTCGCGAGCCCGCGGCACCGCTCCCGACGGGGCCGTCTCCGGCGCCCGCACCCCTGCCCGTGCCGCTTCCCGTGCCGCTGATCGGCGGCGGCAAGACGGTTCGCGACGTCACGCGCGACGTCTGCGCGCCGCTCGAGCGCCGACCGACCGGCATGTGGTGGGCGGCCTTCCTGGCCGCGGCGTCGCTCCTGGCGTTCGGCGTCTGGGCCGTCGGCTACCAGATCGCCACCGGCATCGGGACCTGGGGCCTCAACCGCACCGTGGGGTGGGGCTTCGACATCACGAACTTCGTGTTCTGGGTCGGCATCGGCCACGCCGGGACGTTGATCTCGGCGGTCCTGCTGCTCTTCCGCCAGAAGTGGCGCACGTCGATCAACCGCTCGGCCGAGGCGATGACGATCTTCGCGGTGATGTGCGCCGGGCTCTATCCCGTGATTCACATGGGGCGGCCGTGGCTCGCCTACTGGGTGTTTCCGTACCCCAACTTCCGCGGGCCGCTGTGGGTCAACTGGCGTTCGGCGTTGCTCTGGGACGTGTTCGCGATCGGGACGTACTTCACGATCTCGCTCGTGTTCTGGTACGTGGGCTTGATCCCCGACCTGGCGACGCTCCGCGACCGGGCGAGCGGCTTGCGCCAGAAGGTCTTCGGGTTCCTGAGCTTCGGCTGGGACGGCTCGGCGCGCACGTGGTCGCGGTACGAGATGGCGTGCATCCTGCTCGCGAGCCTCGCGACGCCGCTGGTCGTCTCGGTCCACAGCGTGGTCAGCACCGACTTCGCGACGTCCATGGTGCCCGGCTGGCACACGACGGTGCTGCCGCCGTACTTCGTCATCGGTGCCGTGTTCTCCGGCTTCGCGATGGTGCTGATGCTGATGCTCATCGCGCGCAAGGTGATGAGCTTCGAGGACTACATCACGCGCGGGCACATCCAGGCCATGTGCAAGATCATCGTCTTCACGGGGTCGATCGTCGGCCTCGCCTACGCGACGGAGCTCTTCACCGCCTGGTACTCCGGCAGCGCCTACGAGCAGTTCGCCTTCTCCAATCGCATGCGCGGCCCCATGGGCTGGACCTACGCGATCATGGTGCTCTGCAACGTCGTCGCGCCGCAGTTCCTCTGGAGCCGCAGGGTCCGCAGCTCGCTGGCGGCGATCTTCGTCATCACGGTGCTCGTCAACGTGGGCATGTGGTTCGAGCGCTTCGTGATCATCGCGACGTCGCTGCAGCGCGACTACTTGCCCTCGGCGTGGTCGGGTTACACGCCCACGCTGGTCGAGGTCGGGGCGCTGATCGGAGGCTTCGGACTCTTCTTCACGCTCTTCCTGCTGTTCTGCCGCGCCCTGCCGATGATCTCGATGTTCGAGATCAAGTCGGTCCTCGAGAAAGGCGCGTCGCGTGGGCACGCGGAAGGAAGGAAAGTGGCATGAACCGGACCGTCCACATCGGCGTGTTCGAGGACGAACACCACCTGCTCGACGCGATCGCCGAGAGCCGTCGGCGCGGGCTCGCGATCGTGGACGCCTACTCGCCGTATCCGCTCCACGGGATCGACGAGCTCCTCGGGATCCGCCGGTCGCGGCTGACGCTGGTGTGCTTCCTCGGCGGCCTCGCGGGGCTGACGCTGGGTCTCTTCTTCCAGTACTGGACCTCGGCCACGAGCTGGCCGCTGAACGTCGGGGGCAAGCCGTTCGACTCGCTGCCGGCCTTCGTGCCCGTCGCGTTCGAGCTGACCGTCCTCTTCGGCGGACTGGCTACCGCTCTGATGCTGATGTTCCGCAGCCGACTGTGGCCCGGGAAGAAGAGCCGCGCGATCGAGGGCGTCACCGACGACCGTTTCGCGCTGGCCATCACGCGCAAGGACGCCGGGCTCGCGGCGTCCGAGCTCCCGGCCTTGCTCGAGAGACACGGCGCGGTGCGCGTGCTCACGGAGGTCCCGTCATGAACCTCGGATGGAAGCAATTCGTGCTGTGGTTGTTGCCCTGTATCGTGCTGCTCCTCGCGCTCGAACGCGCGCTGCGGCCGAACACGGAGGAGCGCAACTACGAGGCCTTCACGGAGATGGCCTATTCGCAAGCGCTCGAGAGCCTCAGCCCGAGCCCCGAGTTGCCGGGTGGGCTCACGCAGCAGCCGATCGTCCCCGGTGTCGTCGTGCGCGGTCGGCTCCCGTTCCGCTTCGGACCGGGACCGGAAGAGGCGCTGCGGGCGGGCCGCGAGCTCGCCAATCCGTACGGAGACGAGCCCGAGGTCCTCGCGCGCGGAGCGCT
>CAYGPA010000299.1:0-2983 GCA_964351535.1 uncultured Planctomycetaceae bacterium | reverse complement strand
GGCATGCTGCCGCCGCCGTCGCTGCACGGAGCGCGCGCGGGTCAGATGAGCGACGGCGAGATGTTCCACGTCCTGACGATGGGGCAGGGGAACATGGCCTCCTACGCCGCGCAGATCGCGGCCCCGGACCGCTGGAAGGTGATCCGCCACGTCCGCCGCCTCCAGGAGGGATCGCGATGAGCTCGACGAGCCTTGCTCCGCGCTACCAGGCTTCCCCCAGGCTGCTGGTCGGCCTGCTCGCGACCGCGGTCGCCGGGGGCCTCGTGTTCCTCGCCGGCACGATCGTCGCGCCCGATCGCGTCTGGGGCGGCTACCTGATGGGCTTCACGTACTTCGTCGGGCTGGCGCTCTCCGGGCCGCTGTTCCTGTCGATCCTCTATCTCTGCAACGCGCGCTGGGGATTGCCGCTGCGTCGCGTCCCCGAGGCCATGACCGCGGCGTTGCCCGCGGCCTTCGTGCTCGGGCTCGGGCTGATCATGGGGTCCCACGCGCTCTACGAGTGGTCGCACGAGCAGGTCGTCGCCCAGGACCCCTTGCTGACCCACAAGTCGGCCTGGCTGAACGTCTTCGGGTTCTCGCTACGCCTGATCCTCTACTTCGCCGCATGGATCTGGGTCGGACGCCGGGTCGCTCGTCGCTCGACGAGCACGGAGCCGGGCGTCGAACGCAGCCGAGCGAACGTCCGGACCTCCGCCCTGTTCATGGCCGTGCTGGCGTTCACGTTCTCGCTCGCCAGCGTGGACTGGATCCAGTCCCTCGACGCGCACTGGTTCAGCACGATGTTCGCGCTGCGGACCCTCTCGGGAGTCGGATGCGCGGGGCTCGCGCTGTGCACGGTCGTGCTCGTCGCCCTGCGCCGACACGGTCCTCTACGCGAGGTCGTCACGCGCGACGTGATGGACGACCTGGGCAAGATCCTGCTCGCGCTGTCGCTGTTCTGGGCTTACATCTGGTACTGCGAGTACATGATCATCTGGTACTCCGACATCCCCGAGGAGACGGTGTACTACCTGCTGCGCAACCAGGGCGGCTGGGAGACACTCGGCCCGGTCAACCTGCTCGTGAACTTCGCCGTACCGTTCCTCGCCCTCATGTTGCGCGCGTGGCGCCGCAACGGTGTAGTGCTCATGCGCATCGCGGCCGTCGTCCTGGTCGGGCATGCCCTCGATCTCTACGTGATGATCGCACCGCCGCTCATGGGCGGAGAGCTCTGGCTCGGCCTGTGGGAGATCGGCCCGGTGATCGGTACGTTGGCCCTGTTCGCGTGGTTGCTCCTGCGCGCCCTGGCGCGCGCGCCACTCGTTCCGACCGACTCGCCGGCATCAGCCTGACGCGGGATACGCTCATGACACTGCCGAACGGATCCGAGATCTCCCGACGTCGCTGCAGGTCGCTGCGCCGACTCGTCGGCCACACGCCGCTGTTCGCGCTCGCGTGTCGCGTACGCGGGGAGGAGCGGACCGTGTACGCCAAGCACGAGACGCTGAACTTCACCGGGAGCATCAAGGACCGGATGGCGCTGCACATCCTCGAGGAGGCCCATCGACAAGGCGCTATCGGCACCGGGGACGTGGTCGTCGAGGCCACCAGCGGCAACACGGGCATCGCGCTGGCCGCGCTCGGTCGCGCGCTCGGCCACCCCGTTCGAATCTACATGCCCGACTGGATGAGCCGCGAACGGACGCTGGTGATCCGGAGTCTCGGGGCGGAAGTCGTCCCGGTCTCCGCCGAACAGGGCGGGTTCGTCGGCAGCATCGAGCTCGCCGACGCCTACGCGAACGAGCACGGGGGGACGTTCCTCACGCACCAGTTCAAGAACGACGCCAACGTGCGCGCGCACTCCGAGACGACCGGTCCAGAGATCCTCGCTCAGCTCGCGAGCCTCGGCCGCGAGCCCAGCGCGTTCGTGGCGGGGGTCGGAACCGGCGGGACCGTGATGGGGGTGGGCCACTACCTCCGCTCGAAGCTCGACAGCGTCCGCATCCATCCGCTCGAACCGGCCAACTCGCCGACGCTGCGCACTGGACACAAGGTCGGCAAGCACCGCATCCAGGGCATCAGCGACGAGTTCATCCCGAGCATCGTCGACCTGGAGGCGCTGGACCCCGTGGTCGACGTCTGGGACGGCGACGCGATCTTGATGGCGCAACGGCTGGCCAGCGAGCTCGGCATCGCCGTGGGCATCAGCTCCGGCGCCAACCTGCTGGGTGCGCTCCAGGTCGCGCTGGAGCAAGGTCCGGACTCCAACGTCGTGACGGTCTTCCCCGACTCGAACAAGAAATACCTGTCCACCGATCTCTGCCGCGTCGAACCGATGCTCCCGGAGTACCTGAGCAGCTCCGTCGAGTTGCTCGGTTGCGAAGTCGTGCCCGGCACTTCAGCCCCATGAAAGTCCTGCACATCACGCGCACGTTGCCCCAGGAGATGCTGGGGCCGATGTACCTCAGCCGCGCCGCCAAGGACGCTGGACACGAAATGCGGGCGCTCTGCCTGCCGGATCCGAAGTGGCTCGGCAAGATCAAGGAGTACCGGCCGGACGTGATCACGTGGTCGACCATGACCGGCAATCAGCAGCCGATCTACGACCTGAACAAGCTGCTGAAGCGCAAGTTCGACTTCTTCTCGCTGATTGGCGGTCCGCACGTGACCTTCGTGCCGGACGAGGTCAAGGACCCCGACATCGACGCGCTGTGCATCGGAGAGGGCGAGGGTGCCCTGGTCGACCTGCTCGATGCCCTCGAGCGCGGCTCGGAGTGGCGCGAGGTCCAGAACCTGGCCTTCAGCGACGACGGCGAGGAGGTCGTCAAGAACCCGTTGCGGCCGCTGGTGTCCGACCTCGACGCGCTGGGTTTCCCGGACCGCGACCTGATCTACGACGCTCAGCCGCTCTACCGCGACAGCCCGCGCAAGGTGATCGTCACGCAGCGCGGCTGTCCGATGCTGTGCTCGTTCTGCTTCCACCACGCCTGGAAGAAGAAGGTCT
>CAYGPA010000298.1:0-7092 GCA_964351535.1 uncultured Planctomycetaceae bacterium | reverse complement strand
GCGTTCTGCTCGCGCACCGTGCTGACGATCTCGCGCGCGGCGAGGTCGTCGGTCGAGAGCATCACGTGGTAGCCGAGGCTGTGCTTGTAGAAGTGCGTGTAGCCGGCGAAGCGCGAGGTGTCCTTCATGCGCAGGATCACGCGCTTGGCCCCCAGCTCGCGGCACAGGTGGCTCGCGATCATGTTGACGTTGTCGTCGCCCGACACGATCACCGCGAGGTCGGCCTTCGACGTGCCGCAGGAGGTCAGGACCTCGGCGCGCGTCGCGTCTCCGACGACCACCTGGACGTCCAGCGACTCCATGATGCGCGCCTTGCCGGGATCGGAGTCGATCACCGTCACCCGGTGGTCCTCCCGCGAGAGGATCTCCGCCAGGTGGTGGCCGACCTCGCCCGAGCCGATGATCACGATGTTCACGCGTGCGCGAACATAGGGTTTCGCTCGCCGGATGCAACGAGCCCCTCACCAGGCCCCGACGGGCGAGCGCCCCCGCGGCCTCACTCGCCCGGAACTCCGGAGCGCGCCGGCCGCGCGGTCGCGGTCGGCGTCCCGGACGCGGGGCCGGCGTCTTCCGGACCGACCGGCGCGACCCAGCGCGGCCACGGACCGCTGCTCTCGCGCCGCGGTTCGCCGTCGCGCGTGCGCAGGAGGCCGCGAGTCACGGCGTTGTAGAGCGGCTTCGCGGTCCGGCGCCACAGCCAGGAGATCCACGTGCGGCGCCGGCGCACCGCGGGGCCCGCGGCGGTCGCGGTCGGAGCGCCGGGCGCGGCCGCGGTCCCTTCGAGCCCGCGGCCGTCGCGCGTGTAGCGCCGCCAGTGCTTCTCGACATGGCGCAGGTCGTCGTGGACGCGGCTCTCGAACGTGCGCCCGCGCCGCGGATGCACGCTCGCGAGCTGGAAGTCGATCAGCGCCGGGCGGCCGTCCGCGCGCACGAGGACGTTCTGCTCCTTGTGCAGATCGTTGTGGCAGACCCCGCGCGCGTGCAGGGCCTGGACGAGCTCGCGCAGGCGCTCGAAGAAGTCGGCGGGCAGCTCCTCGGCCTCGTGCAGCGCGGCGCCCGCCACGTGCTCGCGGACGAGCACTGCCCGGGGATCCGGGCGTCGGCCGTCGGTCGTCGGCACGGCGGCGAGCCCCGCCGCGGCGGTCCGTCGAGGAACGCCCGCCAGACCCTCGAGCGCCTCCAGCGCGCGCGCTTCGCGCCGCAGGAGCGCGCGCGCGACGAGCGCGCTGCCCGGCAACGCGCCGCCACAGGCCACGCGGCGAATCCAGCGATCCGATCCGCGCGCCAGCAGCTCGACGCGGCCGAGCGAGTCGCGCTTCAGCTCGCGCTCGACGCGGACGCCCTCCGGCGCCTCGCGCGCGCGAGCGCGTCTCGACACGCTCCCGGGCTCGCCCGGGTCCGCTATGCTCTCCGGCATGGGCACGACGATACCGCTCTTTCAGGTCGACGCGTTCGCCGATCGCGTGTTCGCCGGCAACCCCGCCGCGGTCTGCCCGCTCGCGGAGTGGCTGCCGGACGAGCTGCTGCAGGCGATTGCGTCCGAGAACAACCTCTCCGAGACCGCCTTCCTCGTCGGCGCGGACGGACGCTACGAGCTGCGCTGGTTCACGCCGGCGTGCGAGGTCGACCTGTGCGGTCACGCCACGCTCGCCGCGAGCTACTGCATCTTCGAGTTCCTCGAGCCCGGCCGGGACGCCGTCTCCTTCGCGAGCCAGCGCGGCCCGCTCGAGGTCCGGCGGCGCGGAGACCTCCTGCAGCTCGACTTCCCCACGGCGCGACCGACACCCGCGGCGGACGGCGCCGCGCTCGCCGAGCTCTTCGGGCCGGGCGTGCGCGAGGTGCTCGCGAACGACTACGGGATGGTCGTGGTCGAGACCGAGGCCCAGGTCCGCGCCGCCCGCCCCGACCTCGTGGCCCTCGCGACCTTCGAGTACCCCGGAGTCCTCGTGACGGCCCCCGGGGACGACGTGGACTTCGTGTCGCGCTTCTTCGCTCCGCGCGTCGGGATCCCCGAGGACCCCGTCACGGGTTCGGCGCACTGCCTGTTGACGCCCTACTGGGCCGAGCGCCTCGGCAAGTCCGAGCTCGAGGCGCGGCAGGTCTCCGCGCGCGGCGGCGAGCTGCACTGCGCGCTGCGCGGCGAGCGCGTGCTCATCGCGGGCCACGCGGCGCTCTACGCGCGCGGCGAGCTCTACCTCCCGTCGATCCTCCCCGGGTAGCTCCGCGGCTCGGGCGCGGAGTTCGACGAACCGGCCGCGATCCCCGCGCGGAAAGGTGACTCATTTCGGCCGCCGGACTTGATCCGGACCGGACCCCGCGGCGACCCTCCTCGCTTGAGCGCTCCCGTGCAGTTCGACCGGCGCATCGTCGCGCGCGGTCTGACGCGCCGCTTCGGCGACAAGCTCGCCGTCGAGGGCGTCGACCTCGACCTCGGACCCGGCGGCATCGTCGGCCTGCTCGGGCCCAACGGCAGCGGCAAGAGCACGCTCCTGCGCATGCTCGTCGGCCTGGTCCCGCCGGACGCGGGGAGCGTGCAGGTGGACGGGGTGGCGCTCTCCGGCGACGGGACGGCCGTCCGGCGCCGGTGCACGTACGCTCCGGGCGAGATCGCGCTGTACGACGAGATGAAGGGCGCGGAGCACCTGGGCTGGTTCCTGCGCGGTCGCGGCGCCGCGGCGCTCGCCCGCGGCCTCGCCCTCGCCGCCGAGCTCGACCTGCCGATGCAGAAGCGCGTGCGCACGTACAGCCACGGCATGAAGCGCCAGCTGCTCTTCATCGCCGCGCTCGCGCCGGAGACGGGCGTGCGCATCCTCGACGAGCCCACCGAGGGACTCGACCCGTCCAAGCGCTCGCACATGCTCTCGCTGCTCGAGCAGGACGCCGCGCGCGGCACCACGGTGCTGCTCTCGTCGCACCACCTGGGCGAGGTCGACCGCTCCTGCGACCAGCTCCTGTTCCTGAACGCGGGGCGCGTGCTCTCGCGCGAGAGCGCCGAGACCGTGCACGCACGCGAGGCGCGCATCCTGGTCGTCGACTGGGGCGCGGCCGAGCTCGCGCCGACGCTCGAGCGCGCGCTCGGCGGCCTCGGCGCCGAGGCCGTTCACGTCGACGGCGGTCGCGCGGTCGTGCACCTCGCCGCCCCGGACCCGCGCCCGTTCCTCGCGGCGCTCGCGGGCGTCGCCGAGCTGCCGGCCCCGAGCTCCATCGAGTACGGCCGCGCCTCGCTCGGCGAGCTGTACCGCGACGTCTACGGCGTGGAGGGCACCTGATGGCTCCCGCGCGACGCGTGTTCCTGTGGCGCGCGCTGGGCTGCTTCGCCGTCCTCGAGGCGATGCTCGCGCCCGCGGTCCTCTTCTGGCCGAACTTCCGCGAGAACCTCGGCGCGCTGAAGGCCCTGGCGCCGCTGCCGATGCTGAAGGACATGGTCGACCAGCTCGGCCAGGGCGGCGTCGGCGCGTACGTGGTCGGCCAGCAGTTCTTCAAGGGCTGCAACACGCTCGGGACCGCGGCGGCCGTGATGTTCGCGATGGGCGCGGTCGCGGGCGAGGCGCACCGGCGGACGCTCGAGATCTGGCTGGCGCGCCCGGTCTCCCGCGCGCGCCAGCTCACGGAGCGCTACGCCGCGGGCGCCGGCGCGCTGCTGCTGCCCGTGTTCGCCTCGACCGCCACGATTCCGTGGCTGCTCTCCTTCGTCGACGAGAGCATGGACTTCGGCACGCTGATGCTGTGCGCCACGCACCAGTCGTTCTCGCTGCTGGCGATCTACAGCGTCACGTTCCTGCTCTCGTGCCTGGGCCGCAACCCGACCTCGATCGCCGTCGGCATGCTGTTCCTCACGACGTTCCAGTTCGCGATCTACCTGGTCAAGCAGGCCACGCACTACTCGTTCTTCCGGCTGACGGACGTGCAGGTGTTCCTGCGCATCATCGCGCGCGAGTCCCTGGACTGGAGCCTCTCGCTGCCGCTGATCGGGATCAGCGCGGTGTGCTTCGTGGCGGCGCAGGTCGCGTTCGCGCGCCGCGTGCCCTGAGGCACGGCGAGCCGCCCTCCGCGCCGCCTCAGAATCGCGCGAGCATCGCGCGCCAGACCCACGGGCGGTTCTGGGCGCGCTGGAACCCCGCGGCGCGGCCGGCCAGCTCGCCGACCTCCGCGAAGCTCTCCTTGGCCGCGTCGCGGTCGCCCAGCGCCTTCTGGGCGAGGCCGCGGCGGTAGGCGCTCTCGGGAGAGGGCCCGTGGTTGCGCTCGAAGAGCTCGACGGCCGCGAGCGATCCCGCCGCGTCCCCCGCGGACAGGAGCGCCTCGCCGAGCCGCAACTGGACCGCGCCGTACTTGTACTCCTCGTCCTGGGCCGCGACCGCGCGCAGCGTCTCCACGGCCGTGGAGTCGTCGCGAGCGCCGAGCTGCGCGACGCCCAGGGCGTAGCGCCACTCGAGCTCGTCGGGGTCCCCGTCGACCGCGCGCTCCAGGTAGTCGAGCGCCTCCCGCGACCGCCCCTGGTGCAGCAGGAGCGTGCCGAGCTTGCCCTGGTTGTGCGGACTGTCGACCGCCTCGAGGCTGCGCGCCATCGCGAGGAAGCGTCGCCGCTGCAGCAGGTAGCCCGACGCCTTCGACAGGCCCAGCGACAGCACGAAGGCCGCGGCGAAGAAGCCGACGAGGGGGATCTGGAACACGGCGCCGACGACGGGAACGCCGCGCAGCAGGTTCATCAGGAGCAGGGTGCCGGCGAAGAAGCCGATCATGCGGAGCATGGCGTCGCTCCTCGTTCGCGGTGGACGTCGCGGTCGGCCCGCCGGCGTGCGTGTCGCAGCTGCCCCAGGCGCACGAGGCGCTCGAGCAGCTCGGCGGGCGTCAGCTCGGCCCCCGCGAGCATCTGCGTGTAGAGCACCGTGGCCTCGGTCAGGCCGCACAGCGTGTTGGGCTCGAGCACGATGAACTCGTCGGTCTCGCGGTCGTAGAAGCCGTCGATGCGCGCGTAGCCCTCGATCCCGAGCCGCTCGGCGACGGCGACGACGCGCTCCCGCAGCGCCGCGACGCGCTCGGGTGCGAGGAAGCTCGAGAGCTCCAGGTTCGTGCCGGTTCCCTGCTGGAACTTCTCCTCCAGGGAGAGCTCCGCCGAGGCCGCCACCGTGACCGACGGCGTGGCGGCGAGGAAGCCGCCCTCCTCGCGCTCCAGCACGCCGCAGGTCAGCTCGACCCAGCGCTTGCGCGCGAACCAGGGCTGCAGGTTCCGGGCGTTCCAGTCTCCCGCCGGCAGCGGGACGGCATCGGGCTCCACGAGTCCCTGCTCGAGCACCCAGCGCTCGGGGGACGGCTCGGGGAGCTTGAGGCGGCGCGAGCCCGGCCCGAGCTCGCCCGCGCGCAGCTCGGAGGCGAGCCGCAGCACCGCGCCGACGTAACCGCGGAGCTCGGCGCCGTCGCGCAGCACCTTCACCCCCGTCGAGCAGCCGTCGGCGCGCGGCTTGACGACGAGCACCGGGGAGTCGAGCTCCACCGCGAACTCCGCGAAGCGTCGCTGCCAGTCCTCCGCGCCCCGGGACGCGCGCCACCACGCGAGCATCTCGGCGCGGTCCACGGCGCGGCGCCGCGGGGTCCGGACCCCCGCCGGAAGCTGCGCGTCGACGCGGTCCAGCGCATCGACCTTGTCGCTGCAGATGCGCGAGCTTCGCGAGCCGGCGCCGTTGTAGGGCACGCCCAGGACCTCGAGCGCCGCCTGCAGCGTCCCGTCCTCGCCCGCGCCGCCGTGCAGCGCCAGGAACGCGAAGTCGGCTCCCTCGACGGCGCCCGCGAGATCGGTCGTGGCGCCCACGTGGAGGTGACGCTCCGCTCCGGACTCCGCGCCGAGGCGGGCGGCGACGCCGCGCGCCAGCGCGGCGATCTCGCGGCGCCGCTCGGTGCCCGCCACGAGAGCCTCGATCTCCTCGACGTCATGGTGCAGCGCGTAGAACAGGCCGACCTCCGTGAAGCGCGAGCCGCGGTCCATCAGGAGGAAGCGCACGTCGAAGCCGCGCGCCAGCAGGCACAGGCCGACGAAGACGCCGGACTGGCGCGAGACCTGGCGCTCGCTGGTCGCGCCGCCGAACAGGACGTGCACGCGCTCGGCCCGGCCCTGCGGACCGGGAGCGATCTCCTGCAGCGGCCGGCGCGCGCGGCGGGCGACGAGGCCCTCGATCAGCTCGCGGTGCGAGATGCCGACCATCGCGGTCTGCAGGAACACGAAGCTCGACATCCCCATGCCGCTGATGCCGTTCACGTCCGTCACGAACACGCGGTCGCCGACCAGGAAGCCGTCGATGCGCGCCATGTCCCGCATCCCGAGGGCCTCGAAGGCGCGCTCCGCGGCGCGGCGGACCGGCTCGACGCTCCCGGCGTCGCGCAGCGGCGTGTGCAGGCGCGCGCCCTCGCCCTGCAGGTACTTCGCGCGCTGGTCGTAGAGCGCGTCCTGCTTCTCGACCTCGGTCGGCGCCAGGGCCACGGCCTGCCCGTCCCGGTCCTGCAGCACGACCACGGAGAACTCGCCGCCCGCCAGGAACTGCTCGACGACGATGCGGTCGTCGTGGACCAGCGCCTCGGCCACCGCCTGCTCGAAGGCGTCGGCGTCGTCGGGGACCAGCGAGACCCCGAGCGACGAGCCCGAGCGCAGCGGCTTCACGGCGCAGAGCACGCCGGGGGTCGCGTCACGCCCGAGGTGGCTGCGCACGCGGCGCCAGGTCTCCGCGGGGCCGCGCTCCCAGGCGTCGCGGTCGAACACGAGGAACTCGGGGACGGGCAGCCCCGACGCGCGCAGGACCTCGAAGGTCGCGGCCTTGTCCAGCGTCGTCGCCAGCGCGTCGGGAGCGCTGAACAGATAGGGCACGCCCACGCGCTCGAGCCGCCGCTGCAGCTCGCCGTCCTCGCCGTGGCGCCCGTGAATGATCGGGATCGCGAGGTCCTCCCCGGCGAGCAGCGCGTCGAGCTCCGCCTCCGACAGGCGGTCGGCGGCCGTGAGCTCCGACTCGAAGTCCTCGCAGGTGTTCGTGTAGAACCAGCGCGGCGCGAGCCGGTGCGCGCGCAGGTCGCGGTCGAGGAACACGACGGAGAGCGCGACCCCAGGGC
>CAYGPA010000297.1:6084-7092 GCA_964351535.1 uncultured Planctomycetaceae bacterium | reverse complement strand
GCCGCCGCCGTCCGGTCGATGGTCGCCGACCTGACCGAGTTCCTGGCGCCCGACGGTTGGAACCCCGACGACGACCTCGCGCCCGGGGCGTTCGGGGCGTGGGACAAGCCCGTGCCCGGGGAGCCGCTGCGGCGGTTGACGCTCACGCCGATGGACCTGACGGACGACCCCGCGGGGATGGCGAGGGACGTGGCGGCGCAGATCCGGGCGGAGCTCGTGGGGGAGCCCGAGGTGGCTCTCTCGCGCCTCGTGCGGGAGTTGCGTTTCGCGCTGCGCATGCCGGACGAGCAGATCGCGGTGTTCTGGATGCGCGGGGTCGAGCTGGGGGAGGGCATGCCCGTCGTGCTGCTCTCGACGCTCGACCTCGACGAAGTGGCCCCCGACGAACTGCACGACCGCGCCGACGCGTACACGCCGGATCTGCTGCCGGCCTACGACTGGTTCACGAATCGCGTGGTGGCGCGGGCGCTCGTGGCGGACGACGAGGACGAGCAGGCGTTCGAGCTCCTCGGTCGGCGCCACCGCATCGCCGCGCCGCCGGGCTGGAGCACGGTCGACGCCGAGGGGGCGCTGCGCCGCTGGCGCGGGCCCCACGGCGCGACGGCGGAGCTGCGCGCGGAGCTCGCGGACAGCTCCTTCGCCTCTCCAGGCGCGGGCGCGGGTCGCAAGCTTGCGTCCGCGGCGGCCAAGCTCGCCGAGGCGGTCGCGGGCGAGCTGGAGCAGCCGCTTCCCAGCGCCGAGTTCGACTTCCCGGGCGTTCCGCGGGGCGGTCACACCGCCGGCCGGCTCGTCGTCGACGGCGGTCTCGCGCTGGTGCTGGAGGTCGTGGCCGCGGAGCTTCCCGAGGACGCGCGCAGCGCCGCGGCGAAGTGGACCGAGGCGGCCGCGATCCTCGAGGCGTGGACCCAGGAGTAGCTCGGCGAACCGCCGGCGCTCCAACGAACACGGCGGCGCCGCCCGCGAGGGCGACGCCGCCGTTTCTTCGTTACCGAGTGGCTCTCAGATCAC
>CAYGPA010000297.1:5645-6074 GCA_964351535.1 uncultured Planctomycetaceae bacterium | reverse complement strand
GCGATCGTGAACGAGATGCCGTCGGAGAGGTTGTCGCCGAAGCCGAGCGGGTCGGCCGGGTCGCGACCGAACCACTGGGCGCGGACGACCGCGCCCGGCGTGAGGGCCGGATCGAGGCCCGACTGGATCGTGGCGTTGAAGTTACGCTTCGTGACCCAACCGGAGCAGCCGCCGCCCGGGTTCTTGGGCGTCTTCGCGGGCGTGCGCGTGAAGGGCGTCTTCACGCAGAGCTTGCCGCCGTGGAAGTTCAGGTTGGACTTCTTGAAGCTGTAGATGATGAAGCCGGCTTCGTTCGGGATCGAGTCGTTCATCGTGATGACGAACGGGGTCGTCGACGACGCGCTCGGGGCGCCCGTGAAGCTGATGAACGGCACGCAGGCGAGCGAGTTCGTCTTGCCGGTGCAGTAGGTGAGCGGGGCCGGGGTCGTG
>CAYGPA010000297.1:0-5635 GCA_964351535.1 uncultured Planctomycetaceae bacterium | reverse complement strand
TCGCGTCCAGGGAGCCGACGTACATCAGCACGTTGTACTCCTGGTCGCGGCTCGTGATGTCGCCACCCGCGCCCGTGACCGGAACGAACATGCCGTCGCCGTTGATGTCGTAGATGATCGACGCGGAGAAGACCAGGCCGCCCAGGGTGCGGGAGTCGCTGGTGCTGAGGCCGGCGGTCGAGCCGTCGTTGAACGCGCACTGCAGGCCGTTGCCGGACCAGAGCGTGCTCGAGCCGACCGAGTTGCCGTCGGAGATCTGGATGAAGTCGATCACGTAGTTCGTGTTCGAGTTCTGGCCCGCGATGACGTCGTCCACGCGCAGGACCTCTTCCAGCTCGTAGGCGAAGCTTCCCGGGTTGTAGACGGCGCGCAGCAGCGACGTGCCGAACATGACGCCCGTGGTCCGCTGGACCGAGGCCATGAACCAGACGTTGCCGACCGCGTCGAGCACCGGGGCCGAGAAGGACGGACCGGTGACCGTGCCGCCCGTGGCGGTCTCGAGGCTGACGAGGTTGCCGACCGTGGCTCCGCCGGAGCTCGACTTGATGGCCTTGCCCGTGGCGCCGTTGTTGTAGGCCGCCATGGTCCAGGTCAGCGTGCCGCCGACGTTGGCCGGGTCGAACCTGGCGACCGCGATGCCGCCGACCGGGGCCGCGTTGGCTCCGGCGCCGGCGCCGTTGTCCCACACGACCGGCATGGCCACGAGGGCGTTGCCGTTCTGGTCCACGCGCAGGGCAACCATGTTGTTGCCGCCCTGGAACGCCTGCTGGCTGACGTGGTAGACGAAGTTGTCGATCGTGCCGCCGCCGGAGTTCGGGAAGACGAAGCCGTCGTCGCCGTCGGTCGCGGTGCTGGGCAGGTCGAAGTTGATCGTGTTGCCGTCCGGCGCGCCGTTGGAGGCCAGGCCCCACAGCGTCAGGCGGTTCGTGCCGGAGCCGATGCCGTAGCCGATGCCGGTTCCGACCGAGCCACCGAACAGCTGCTCCTTGCTGAAGCCCACGCTGCCGCGCGTGTCCGTGGCGGTGCCCAGGTGCGCGGCGGACGTCGAGAGGACGCCGGCCGAGGACTCGTAGACGTACTGCGTCAGGAAGTTGTTGCCGATGTAGATCGGGCGAGTCGCGAGCGACTCAGGAATCGTGGCGGGCGTCGTGTGGACGTCCGGGCTCGCGGCCACGAGCCAGGTCGTGGCGTCCGTGCCGCCGCTACCGCTGATCTCGTTGCGCACGGCGGTGTTCCGCGAGGCGTTGTCGACGCGGAAGATGTTGTTGCCGACGACCGGGTTCAGGCCGACCTGGTTGAAGTCGTCCGAGCGGAAGTGGACGTTGCCGTCGGCGTCGATGCTGCCCATCGCCGTCGTGCCGTTGCCGTTGCTCGTCACGGTCTGGCCGTTCACGGCCGAGACCACGCGCTGGACGTACAGGCGCGCCGGGTTCGCCGGGTCGTAGTTCACGACCGCGCTGGTGATGACGGCCGCGTTGATGATGCCGCCGTTCGAACCCGCCTCGGCGAAGGCCGCCGTGAACTGGTTGGACGTGCCGACCGGCGAGGTCGAGCTCGGCGCGTTGTTCACCGTGCCGTTGCCGTTGATTCCGATCTCCGGGCCGTTCCACACCGCGTAGGAGGCCGCCGGGTAGGCCACGCCGGTCTTCAGCAGGGGGCTGGCCGCCTGGGCGCCCATCAGGTTGTTGAAGAAGGCGGGATCGGCCTTGCTGGACTTGACGATGGGGCCGACGCCGAACTGCGTGCCCCACGTGCTGGTGATCGTGGTGAGGTCGACGACATAGTTGTTGACCTGCTCCGTCGTTGCGAACGGGTCGATCGCATCGCCGGGCAAGCCGTTGGCACCCGAGTCGATGGCGGTGCTGTCCTGCGCGAGGCTCGAGGCCGAGAGGCCGAGCACCGCCGCGCAGAACCAGAGACGCTTCTTCATTTGCGACAGCTTCCTGAGATCTGGTGTTGTGATGAGAGGGAGAGGAATCGCTTCCCCAACGCGGTGGCTGGCCCCACATGTTAAGGGCTTTCCTTGAGACCGGACCTCGGTCCCGCTCCTCTTCACCGATTTCCGGCCCGGAAACCGCCTGGCGGCCCGTCGGGGGGCCTTTCTCCCCGGGAGCCGGCCGGACTTGACGGGGAATTGAGGAACGGGGTCGGCCCTGCGCGGAGCCCCCAGGAGCTCGGGAGGCTCCCGCGAGCCGTCCCGGAAGGCCCCGGGCTACTTCGCTTCCGGGTCCTCTTCGGCGCCCGGGTCACCCTCGGGGTCGCCTCCGGGATCCCCCTCGGAGCCCTCGACCTCTCCCTCGATCTCATCCGGAAGCGGGTCGGCCTCCTGGTCGTCGGTGCGGACGTCCTCGAGGACCTTCTCGACGACGCGGATCGGCGCCCCGGCGCGCATGGCCAGCGCGATCGCGTCGCTGGGGCGCGCGTCGATCTCGATCTCCGCCTCCGGCGAGTCCGGCGAGCGCAGGACCAGCTTCGCGAAGTACGTGTTCTTGATCATGTCGACGATGTCGCAGCGCACGATCTTCGAATCGAGGCCCTCGACGATGCTCAGCGCGAGCTGATGGGTCAGCGGCCGGCCGACCTCGACACGCGCCACGACGCGGTGCAGCTCGCGGGCCTCGTTGGTCCCGATCACGATCGGGAATCCGCGGTGGCCGTCGCGCTCCACGAGGTAGATGTACTGAAACTCGGAGCCCTCGCGGATCACGATGCGCCGCAGGGCCATGTCGATCATCTTCGTCGTCATCGCAGCCTCAGAGGTTTCCCGGACGGCGGTCGAAGGGCAAGCGTCGTTCCCGAAGGACCACGTCCTCGAGCGCCGGCAGCTCGTCCTCGGCGAAGAAGAAGGAGCTGGCGGTCTCGTCGACCCACAGGCACGTCGCGCAGCGGATCCCGCGCGTGGCGTCGGCGCGCAGCCGCTCGAGGCTCTCCGCGCCGCACTGCGGGCAGCGCCGGTCGGGCTTGGCCGGCGACAGGGCGGACACGATCACCCAGCCGACGGCTCCCAGCACCATGGCGCCGAAGATCCAGGGAAACAGGTGGGTCGGCTGCGTGCGGACCAGCAGGATCCCGGCGGCGATGGCGAGCAGCGCCACGGGCGGAACGAGCCAGCCCACGAATCCCGGAGCCTCCAGGCGCGGGCGACGGCGCAGGTCCTCGACGCGCGGCTCGAGCTGGATCGAGCGGACGGCCGGTCGCCCGGTGGGGCGCGGGCCGGCCGCCCCGTTGTGACCGTCGTCGAGGCTCCGGAGGTCGTCGGGGGTCCCGGCTCTCCCTCCGCGCGGGCTCCAATCGTCGGGGACGTCCACAGTTCGAGCAGTTTAGCCCGCATCCCTCCCGACCTCCCGGGCCGAATCGCACGAGACCTGCCCGCGGGGGAAGCGGGCTCGCCCCGCGGTCGCGCGCGCTCGTACAATCTCGCGCCGCCCGGCCTCCCGAAGCCGATCGCCACCGCACGATGCCCCCCGCTTCTTCGAACACGGCCGCCCCCGCCGACTCTCCCGGGGACTACCCCGACAATCCGGTGCTGACCCGGATCTGGCGCGGACACGCCGTGGAGTCGCAGCACCGCGGCTCCTGGGTGCTGGTCGACACCGAGGGCGCCGTGGTGGACGGCGCGGGCGCCTTCGACCGCCCGGTCTTCGCGCGCAGCTCGCCGAAGTCCCTCCAGGCGCTCCCGCTGATCGAGAGCGGCGCCGCCGACCGCTTCGGCTTCGGCCCGGAGGAGCTGGCCCTCGCGGCGGCCTCCCACGACGGCGAGCCGCTGCACACCGCGGTCGTCGAGCGCATGCTCGCGCGCGCCGGTCTCACCGTCGAGCACCTGAAGTGCGGGACGCACCGTCCGACCAGCCGTGTCGCGGCGCGCGAGCTGGTGGCGCGCGGCGAGGAGCCGAGCGCGCTGCACAACAACTGCTCGGGCAAGCACGCGGGCTTCCTGGCCCTCGCGGTGCACCTGGGCGAGGACCCCGGCCGCTACCTCGATCCCGAGAGCCGCGTGCAGCGCGCCGTGCGCGCCGCGGTCGAAGAGATGTGCGGCGTCGAGCCGGGCGAGCTCGAGGTCGCGATCGACGGCTGCAGCGCGCCGACGTTCCGCCTGCCGCTCCGCCGGCTGGCGACGGGCATCGCGCGGCTCACCACGCCGACGAACCTCGCCGCCGAGCGCCGCGCCGCCTGCGAGCGCATCACGGCCGCCGCCGCCGCGCACCCCGCGCTCGTCGCGGGCTCGAACGGGCGCCTCTGCACCGACATCCTGCGCGCCACGAACGGTCGCCTGTTCCCGAAGATCGGCGCCGAAGCGGCCTACGTCGTCGGCGTCGTCGGCGCGAACCGCGGGCTGGCGCTGAAGGTCGACGACGGCGCCGTGCGCGGGATGCAGGCGCTGCTCATCGAGCTCCTGCGCCGGCACGGCTTCCTCGACGACGCGCAGGTCGCTGCGCTCGGCGCGTGGTGCGCCGACCCGCTTCGCAACTGGGCCGGCCTCGAGGTGGGCCGCGTCGAGGTGGTCGGCTGAGGCGATGACCGACACACCCGCCGCACCCCCGGCGCTCCGCGCGGACGCCCACAAGGGAGACGCCGGGAGGCTCTTGCTCCTGTGCGGTTCGGCGGCGATGCCCGGCGCGGCGCTGCTCGTCGCGCGCGCGGCCCAGCGCGCCGGAGCGGGTCTCGTGACCGTGGGCTGCCTCGACCGCGAGCTCCGCGCGCTCGTGCCCCTCGCGGCGCCCGAGGCGCTGCTGCTGGACCTGACCGGGGGAGTTCCGCGGCAGCTCGCCGAGCGCGTGGACGACGCGCGCGTCGTCGGCTGCGGTCTCGGCGACACGCCGCGCACGCGGCGCCTCGTCGAGACGCTGCTGGCCGACGGCTTCGCGGGCGCGACCGTGCTCGACGCCGACGCGCTGAACGTTCTCGCCGGAGAGCCGGAGCTCCTCGCGGCCGCGCCCGGTCCGCTGGTGCTGACGCCGCACCCGCTCGAGGCCGCGCGCCTGCTCGGACGCGAAGTTCCGGGCGACGACGAGGGGCGCGCCGCCGCCGCGCGCGAGCTGGCGCGGCGCAGCGGAGCCGTCGTCTGCCTCAAGGGCCGGCACACCGTGGTCGTCGACGGCCGCTCGACCTACGTCAACGCGACGGGCAACCCCGGCATGGCGACCGCCGGCTCCGGGGACGTGCTCGCGGGCATCCTCGGGGCCTACCTCGCGCAGCGCGCGGACGCCTCGACGTGGACGCCCTTCCTCGCGGCGTGCGCCGCCGTCCACGCGCACGGGCTGGCGGGGGACCTCGCGGCCGCCGAGCTCGGCGAGCGCGGCGTGATCGCCCGCGACCTCGTCGAGAGCCTGCCGGCCGCTCAGCTCCGCATCGCCGACGGCGAGCGATGATCGCCGCCGCGCTCTGCGCCGTCCTGCTGGTCCCCGTGTGCGGAAGCGGGGGTCCTTCGATTCCCGTACAGGCGATTCCCGTGCAGGCGATTCCCGCGCAGGCGATTCCCGCGCAGGGAGACCCGGCCGTCGTCCGCGAATGGGACGTCCGCCGTCGCGTGCTGGAGCCGCGCGCGCACACGCCGGCGCTGCTCGAGCGCGTGCACGCCGCCGACTGGACCGCGCGCGCCGCGGTCTGGGAGACGCTCGTGCGCGCGGACCGCGTG
>CAYGPA010000296.1:0-7106 GCA_964351535.1 uncultured Planctomycetaceae bacterium | reverse complement strand
GCAGCAGCGGAAAGGACCACACGCGCGGGCCGACCTCCTCGCACAGCGCATCCCACGCGGCGGGCGAGCCGTCCGCGAGCGCGCGCTCGAACGCCGGCGCGAGCGGCGCGGCGCCGAGGAATCCGGGAAGCGCGCGGTTCATCGGTACGCGGTGGGGCGGCGCCGCGCGAGAGTCCTCACGAGCGGACGGCGAGCCGCTCCCCGAGCATCTCCGCCAGCCCGTCGACCCACGGAGCGGTGGCGTTCAGCGACGGCACGAGCCGCAGCTCCTCGCCGCCCGCGGCGCGGAAGTCGTCGCGCGCGCGGATGCCGATCTCCTCGAGCGTCTCGAGGCAGTCGGCGACGAAGGCCGGGCAGAAGACGGCCAGACGCTTCACGCCGGCGCGGGCGAGCTTCGGCAGTTCTTCGTCGGTGTAGGGCCGGATCCACGGCGTGCGGCCGAGGCGCGACTGGAACGTGATGGTGCTGTTCGACTCGTCGAGGTCGAGGCGCGCGCGCAGGCCGCGCGTCGTGGCGAAACACTGCGCGCGGTAGCAGTTGCGGTTGGCGGCCACGATGCGCTCGCAGCAGTCGTCGCTCTGCAGGCAGTGGTTGCCGGTCTCGTCGCTCTTGATGCAGTGTCGCTCCGGCAGTCCGTGGTAGCTGAACAGCACGTGGTCGGGTCGCAGCTCGTCGATCACGGGTCGCCCGACGGCGGCGAACGCATCGAGGAAGCGCGCGTCGTCGTAGAAGGCCGGCAGCGCCTCGACGTACGGCGTGTTCCAGCGTCGCGCGGCTTCGTCGTAGACCTTCTCGAGCGACGAACCGGTCGAGCTCGACGCGTACTGCGGGTAGAGCGGCACGACCAGCACGCGGTCGCACGCGGCGTGCCGCAGCGCGTCGAGGCCCGCGGCGATCGTCGGGCGGCCGTAGCGCATCGCGAGTTCGATGGGGACGTCGGGCAGCTTCTCGCGCAGGCCGTCGCGCAGATCCTCTCCGTGGAACAGCAGCGGCGAGCCGCGCTCGGTCCACACGAGCTCGTACGCGGCCGCGGACTTCGGCGCGCGGAAGGGCGCGATGACGCCGTTCACGAGCCCGAAGCGCACGGGGCCCGGAATGTCGATCACGCGCGGATCGCCGAGGAACTCGCGCAGATAGCGGCGCACCTCGGGCGCCCGCGGCGCGTCGGGCGTGCCGAGGTTGATCAGCAGGATGCCGGTCCGAGCCGCGGGTGCGGGGCGGCCGTCGGGCGAGGAATTCGAAGTCATGGTTCGGTAGCCGTTCGACCGGCCCCCGGGATCGGATGCGGGCCTCTGCGCGCCCGGGCGCGCATCAGGGCGCGTGCGCGGCCTGCGCGCGGGCACGATTCCCGCGGGGCCGAGCCCGCGCGGTCAGGGTATTCTGCCGCGCGGAAACCGACCGCGCACGAACCGCTGACCTCCTCCGACAGGAAATCGAACATGGAACTGGGTGCCTTCTCGATCAGCCTCGCCGTCAAGGATCTGGCCGCCTCCCGGGCCTTCTACGAGAAGCTCGGCTTCGCGCAGGTCGGCGGCGACCCCGCGCAGAACTGGCTGATCCTGCGCAACGGGACGACCACGATCGGCCTGTTCCAGGGGATGTTCGAGCGGAACGTGCTGACCTTCAACCCCGGCTGGTCGAGCAGCGCGGAGCCGCTCGAGACCTTCACCGACGTGCGCGAGCTGCAGCGACGCCTCGAAGCGGCCGGCCTCGACCTGATCCAGAAGGCGGACGAGTCGACCACGGGCCCCGCGAGCGTGACGCTGCTCGACCCGGACGGAAATCCGGTCCTGATCGATCAACACGTCGACTGACCGCCGACTTCAGGGTCGCGTAGCGCCTCGGACTCCGAGGCACCGGCTCGCCGGATGCCTCGCGCTCGCTACGATCGAGGCGCCACCGCGACCGGAGACTCCCCATGAACACACTGCCCCTCGCCACCCTGTGCCTGCTCGCAACGTTCGCGACCCGGGTGGAGCCCGACGAGCAGGAGGTCCGCGCCGAGCGCATCGCCCGCGGCGTCGAGCAGCTGCGGCACGCCTGCGGCGAGTGGTCGGTCACGACCGAGATCCTGGCCGACGACGGCACCGTCGCCGGCTCGTTCGAGGGCACCTACGCCTTCCACTGGGTCGTCGAGGACCGCGTGCTCGCCGGCGAGAACGACACGCCGGCCCTGGGCCGGAAGTCCGCGATCCTCTTCTACGTCAACGTCGACAAGCTGCTGCTCGAGATGTCCTCGGTCGGCGCCGACGGCGAGCTCTGGGTCATGACCGGCCCGATCGACGGCGAGGTGCGCACGACCGCCCCCAGGCGCAACGCCGACGGCACGACGACGACCCTGCGCTTCACGCGCTCCGCCGTCGAGCCGAACCGCTTCGAGTCGCGCATGGAGATCAGCTCCGACGAAGGCGCGACGTGGAAGCCCGGCAACCGCCAGGTCTTCGTGCGCCGCGAGTAGTCCCCTCGCGCCCGGGGTCCGCGCGCTACGGCTCGTACGTGAACAGGTCGGATCGACTGGCCTCGCCGGACGTGGCCTCGTTCCAGGCGCGGTGGACCTTGTCCATCGTGTTGGCGGTCAGGCGGCGGCCCTTCATCGCGCGCGTGACCATCTTGTGCGTGATCTGCTCGGTGGAGGCGGCGACGAGATCGTGGGGAGCGAGGCCGCGCTCGGTCATGAGGCGGGCGAGGGGCTGCTCGCCCAGGTTGCGCTCGGCGGGCGCGGAGGTCGGAGCGCTTGCGTCGCGGTCGTCGCCGCTCGCATCGCCGCTCGGTTCGGGGGGCGGCAGGTACTCGACCGCCACCTTCAGGGCCTCCTCGAGCGTGAAGCCCTCGGCGGCGCGCGGCGCCAGGTCGAGCCCGACGCGCTGGAACAGCAGGAACGTCGCGTTCAGCAGGTCGCTGGAGTGCGCCTGCAGGAACTCCTGGACCACGCGGATGCCGGCGTCGGGCGAGTCGGCCTCGAACTCGCCGGCCAGCAGCGTGACGTGCGTGAGCTGCTCGCTGATCCACTCGCGGTCGCGGACGCGGTCGGGGTGCTGCATCATCGCGGTCAGCAGACCGGTGACGATCTTCTGCTGGAGGGCGTCGAAGCCGGCGAGCGCGCGCCGGACGTCTTCCGGGGTCGGGGCGTCCATGGCGAGCATCCTACGGCCTCCCGCGCGCCGCGGCCCGG
The DNA here is from genome assembly GCA_964351535.1 of uncultured Planctomycetaceae bacterium. Classification (GTDB taxonomy): domain Bacteria; phylum Planctomycetota; class UBA1135; order UBA1135; genus JAUIDW01. Next base: position 3,934 of record CAYGPA010000296.1, on the reverse strand, counting down.
CCGGCCTCAGTTCTGCGCGCTCGCGCGCACGAGCTCGGCCAGCGCGGCCTGCACGTTGTCGGCCAGGCGCTCGTGGCCCGCGGCGGTCGGGTGCAGGCCGTCGGGCAGATTCAGCTCCGGGACGCCGCCGACCTCGTCCATGAAGGAGGGCACGAACGGCACGTCCAGCTCGTCCGCGAGGCGCGGGTACAACGCGTCGAAGCGCGCGCCGTACTCGCCGTAGTTCGGCGGCAGCCGCACGCCGAGCAGCAGCGGCTGCGCGCCGTGCTCGCGCGCCTTCGCGACGAGCGCGCGGAGGTTGCGCTCGACGTCCTCGAGCTCGACGCCGCGCAGGCCGTCGTTGCCGCCGAGCTCGATCACGACGACGTCGGGATCGGAGCGCAGCACCCAGGACAGCGCGGTGACGCCGCCGGCGGTCGTGCGGCCGCTCTCGGAGGCGTTGACCAGGTGGAACGGCAGGCCGTCGGCCGCCAGCCGCGCCTGCAGCACGGCCGGGAAGGCCTGGTGCTCGGCGAGGTGCAGGCCGGCGCCGATGCTGTCGCCGACGAACGCCACGGTGGGGGCGTTCGCGGGGATCGTCGTGGCCGCGGCGGGCGCGGCGGCGTCGGCCGCGGGGGCGTCGAAGAGCACGGCGGCGCCGGACGGGTCCCGGCCGCCGGACTCCTCCGCGCCGCAGCCGGCCAGGGCGGCCAGCGCGAGCAGGATTCCGAGCGCTCGCGGCGCGTGGTTCGTGTCGCGATCCATCGAGGCCGCAATGTAGGCCAGCGCGGGCCGATCCTGTAGGGATTCGACGGCCGCAGGGAATCGACAGTCCGCGCCTCCACGGATGGAATCGCCGCGAAGTGCGAGCTACGTGTCGTTCCGTCGCTACGGTTGGCGCCCCGGTGGGTGCCTCGGCGGACGTCCCGGCCCGGCGGCAGCCTCGATCCCATGGACTCCGAACCCCTCACGAGCCCCGCGCGCGCCGATTCCCGCTCCTCCGGAGCAGCGGGCCGGCGGGTGCAGGTCGAATGCCGCGGGCTGACCAAGTCGCTGCCCTCCGGCGCGCGGACGCTGACGATCCTCGACGCGGTCGACCTCGCGATCCACGAGGGCGAGCTGGTCGCCATCCTGGGACCGTCGGGCAGCGGAAAGTCGACGCTGCTCGGCCTGCTGGCCGGCCTCGACCGGCCCAGCGCGGGCAGCGTGTCGATCGACGGCCGCGCCATCGAGGCGCTCGGCGAGGACGAGCTCGCGCTGCTGCGCCGCCGCCGCGTCGGCTTCGTGTTCCAGTCGTTCCAGCTGCTCGGCAACCTGACCGCGCGCGAGAACGTGCTCGTGCCGCTCGAGCTGATCGGCTTCGAGGGCGCCGGCGCGCGCGCCGACGAGGTGCTGGAGGAGGTCGGTCTGACCGAGCGCTCGCACCACTATCCCGCGCAGCTCTCCGGTGGCGAGCAGCAGCGCGTGGCCCTCGCGCGCGCCTTCGCGTCGCGACCGCAGCTCCTGCTCGCGGACGAGCCGACCGGCAACCTCGACAGCGAGACCGGCGCGCGGATCCTCGAGCTGCTGCTCGACATGCGCCGGCGGCACGGCACGACGCTCGTGCTCGTGACCCACGACGCCGAGGTCGCCGCGCGCGCCGACCGGCAGGTGCACCTCTTCGGCGGCAAGCTCGTGCGCGACACGGGCGCCGCGCCGGCCGGATGAGCGCGCCGCCGCCCCTCGCCGAGCCGACGCGCTGGCGCGCGCTGTTCGCCGCCGTGCTGCGCGAGTCGCGCGCCTCGCGCGGGCGGTTGCTGTTCTTCACGCTGTGCCTGGCGCTCGGCGTCGCGGCCGTGGTCGGCGTCTCGTCGCTCGTCGCCGGCATCCGCACGGGCCTCGCGTCGGAGTCGCGCGACCTGCTGGCGGGCGACCTGCGGGTCTCCGCGCGCCGGCCGCTGCCCGACGAGGTCGCGACCTTCTTCGCCGACCTCCCGCACCGCCGCGCGGACGTCGTCGAGATGGGCGCGATGGCCGCGCTGCCCCCCGACACGACCGGCGGGGCGTCCGCCGCGAGCCTGAGCCGGCTCGTCGAGCTCAAGGTCGTCGACGGCACCTACCCGCTGTACGGCGAGCTGCTGCTCGACCCCGCGGGCCTCGACGCCTCCGACCTGGGTGCGGACGCGGTCTTCGTCGGCCCCGAGCTCGCCGCGGAGCTCTCGCTCGCGGTCGGCGACGCCCTGCGCGTCGGCGGCGCCGAGTTCCGCGTCGCCGCGGTGGTCGTCGACGAACCGGATCGCGTGGACTTCGCCATGACGCTCGGGCCGCGCGTGTTCGTCGGCACCGAGGGGCTCGCGCGCACCGAGCTCTTCGGCGAGAAGAGCCGCGTGCGCTACGTGTCGCTGTACGCGCTCGAGGAGGACCTCGACCGCGAGCAGCTCGCCGCCCTCGAGCGCGACCTGCGGGCGGCGCTCGAGGACAGCCCGTACGTCGGCGTGCGCACGCACAGCGACGCGCAGCCGAGCGTGCGGCGCTCGCTCCGGCGCGTCGAGGACTACCTGGGTCTCGTCGCGCTGCTGTCGCTCTTGCTCGGCGGCATCGGCGTCTCCCAGATCGTGCGCGCGTGGCTCGCCGGCAGGACGCAGGGCGTGGCCGTGATGCGCTGCCTCGGTTTCCGCGCGCGCGAGATCGCGGCGATGTTCCTCGGGCACGTCGCGCTGCTCGCGGTCGCCGGGTGCCTGGCGGGCGGTGCGGTCGGCGCGCTGCTGCCGTGGGTCGTGCGCGCCTACGCGCCGGAGCTCTTCCAGGGCGCCGACGTCGCGCTGTGGCAGCCGGCGGCCTTCGCGCGCGGCGTCACGCTCGGACTCTTCGTCGCAACTCTGTTCAGCCTGCCGCCGCTGACCGCGGTGTGGCGCGTCCCGCCCGCGGCGGTCCTGCGCGCGGAGGCCGTGCCGCTCGCCGCGCCGCGCAGCGTGCGCTTCGGCGCTCCGCTGCTCCTGTTCGTCGGCGTGCTCGTCAGCGCGCGCGTGCAGGGCGGGGCGTGGATCCCGGCGGCAGCCTTCAGCGGCGGATTGGTCGTGCTCGCCGCGCTGCTGTACGGCGGCGCGCGCCTCGCCGCGTCGCTGTCGGGGCGCCTGCCGCGCGGGCGCTTCGGCCCGTACCTCGAGCACGGCCTCGCCGCGCTCTCGCGGCCGGGCTCGGGAACCACGGGCGCGATCGTGGCGCTGGGCCTCGGCGTCATGGTGGTCGTGTCGATGTGGCTGATCGAGTCGCGCCTCGGCCGCGCGCTGCGCACCGCGCTTCCGGAGGACGCGCCCAGCGTGTTCCTCGTCGACGTGCAGCCCGACCAGTGGGACGGCGTGCGCAGCGCGATCGCGGGCAACGGCGCACAGTCGGTCGACTCCGTCCCGGTCGTGATGGCGCGGCTGCGCACGATCGAGGGCCGCGACGTGCGCGAGCTGGCCGCGGAGCAAGAGGGCGGCGGCCGCGCGACGTGGGTCTACACGCGCGAGCAGCGCCTGACGTGGATGGACGAGCTGCCGGCCGACAACGAGATCGTCGCGGGCGCCCTGTGGAGCGACCCCGAGCGCTTCGAGGTCAGCGTCGAGGAGGAGTTCGCCGCCGACCTGGGCGTCGGCGTGGGGTCCGTGATCGAGCTCGACGTGCAGGGCGTGCCGCTCGAGCTGGTCGTCAGCAGCCTGCGCGCCGTCGAGTGGCAGAGCTTCGGGATCAACTTCTTCTTCGTGGTCGAGCCGGGCGTGCTCGAGGACGCTCCGCACTTCCGCATCGCCGCCGCGCGGCTCGAGCCCGCCGCGGCCGAGCTGCGCCTGCAGAACGAGCTCGCCGCGGACTTCCCCAACGTCACGCTGCTGCGCATCCGTCCGATCCTCGAGAAGATCGCCGGCGTGCTCGAGCGCCTGGCCTTCGGCATCCGCGCGCTCGGCAGCTTCACGATCCTCACCGGCCTCGTGATCCT
>CAYGPA010000295.1:0-7116 GCA_964351535.1 uncultured Planctomycetaceae bacterium | reverse complement strand
ACGCGCTCGACGGCCAGCATGTTCGCGGCCATGCGCAGGCGCACGTCGCGGCTGTCGGCGATCTTGGTGACCTCGCGCCAGGCCTCGGTCATGAAGCGCTTGAGGCGCTTGTCGACGACGTCCTCGAGCCAGGCGTAGCCCATGCGGTTCTGGACCCACTCGAAGTAGTTGATCACCACGCCGCCGGCGTTGGCGAGGATGTCGGGGACGACCGGGATGCCCATCTCGGCCAGGATGCGGTCGGCGCGCGTCGAGACGGGCCCGTGGGCGCCCTCGACGATCAGCTTGGCCTCGACCTTGCGCGCGTTGCGCGAGTGCACCACGTTGGCGACCGCGCAGGGCAGCAGGACGTCGCAGGGCAGGCAGACGAGCTCCTCGTTCGAGACGCGGTCGAACTCGCCCGGGCAGTTCCGCAGCGAGTTGTGCTCGTCCCGCCAGTGCAGCATCTGCTCGACGTCGAGCCCCTCGGGGTTGTAGAAGCCGCCGTGGACGTCGGAGAGTCCCACGACCTTGTGTCCGGACTCGTCGAGCAGGCGCGCGAGGTTCCCGCCGACGGTGCCGACGCCCTGGATGATCACGGCCGCGCCGCGCTGGGGCATCTTGAAGCGTTCGAGGGCCAGACCGAGGATCGTGCTGGCGCCGCGGGCCACCGACGACTCGTGGAAGTACGTCCCGCCCATGGCGGTCGGCTTGCCGGTGACGACGGCGTTGGTCGTGCAGCGCTCGTGCATCGAGACCGTGTCGAGGACCCAGGCCATGATCTGCTCGTCGCCCGCGGCGTCGGGGGCGAAGATGTCGCGGTCGTCGCCCACGACGTCGAGCAGCGCGGCGGTGTAGCGGCGCACGGCCTTCTCGACCTCGCGCGCGCTGCGGTGCTGGACGTTGAGGCGGATCCCGCCGGCGGCGCCGCCGAGCGGCACGTTCACGACGGCGCACTTCCACGTCATCCACGCGGCGAGCGCGCGCAGTTCGTCGAGCTTCAGGCTCTTCGAGAGGCGCAGCGGCCCGAGGAACGGCCCGAGGCCGGCGTTGTGCTGGACCCGATAGCCGTCGAACACCGCCAGCGTGCCGTCGTCCAGGCCGACCGGCACCGCGACGGTGATCTCCTTGTCGGGCTTGCGCAGGATCGCGTACGCGCCCGGATCGATCCCCAGGAGATCCGCAGCGTCGTCGAAGCTGCTCATCATCGTGGCGAACGGAGTCTCGTCGTCGAGCAGCGGCGTGCTGGGCAGCAGCTCGTCGAATTCCTCCTCGACCTGGAACGGCTGTCGAGTCATGAGGAGTGCGTGCCGCGCAGTCGGTACACCTGGGCGACGCGGTCGACCGCCAGGATGTAGCCCCCGATGCGCAGCGAGGCGTCGTGCTTCTGCGCCATCTCGTCCACGTCCTGGAACGCGGAGACCATGATCTGCTCGAGGCGCGAGTTCACGATCTCCTCGGTCCAGAAGTAGCCCGCGCGGTCCTGGACCCACTCGAAGTAGGAGACCGTCACGCCGCCGGCGTTCGCCAGGATGTCCGGCACGACGATGATGCCGCGGTCCTCGAGGATCGCGTCCGCGGCCGCCGTCGTCGGGCCGTTGGCGCCCTCGACGACGAGCTTGCACTTGAGCTTGTCCGCGTTGGCGGAGGTGATCTGGTTCTCGGTGGCGGCCGGCACGAGCACGTCGCAGTCCAGCAGGAGCTGCTCCGAGTTCTTCATGTGGTCCGCTTCCTTGAACCCCTCGAGGCGGCGGTGCTCCTGCAGGTGCGCGAGCACGGCGGGGACGTCGAGCCCCTTCGGGTTGTGCACCGTGCCGTACATGTCGCTCATGCTGACGATCGAGTAGCCCTCGCGGTGCATCAGCATCGCGGCGATGCCGCCCACGTTGCCCGAGCCCTGCACGACGACGCGCGCGTCCTCGGGGCGCAGGCCGATCTTCTTCAGCGCCTCGCGGCACGTGATCATCACGCCGCGGCCGGTCGCCTCGCGCCGCCCCTTGCTGCCGCCGATCGAGATGGGCTTGCCGGTCACGATGGCCGTCGTCGTGCGACGAACGTGCATGGAGTAGGTGTCCATGATCCACGCCATCGTGTGCTCGTCGGTGTTCATGTCCGGAGCCGGCACGTCGCGGTCGGGCCCCAGGATGTCCATGATCCCGAGCGTGTAGCGCCGCGTGATGCGCTCGAGCTCGCGCCGCGAGTGCGTGCGCGGATCGCAGATCACGCCGCCCTTCGCGCCGCCGAAGGGAATGTTCACGATCGAACACTTCCACGTCATCCAGGCCGCGAGCGCGCGCACCTCGTTCAGGTTCACGTCCGGCGCGAAGCGAATGCCTCCCTTGCACGGGCCGCGGCTGAAGTTGTGCTGGACGCGATAGCCCTTGAACACGCGCACGCTGCCGTCGTCCATCTCGATCGGGATCGATACGGTCAGCTCGCGATCGGGCGTCGCCAGGACCTGGCGCAGCCCCGACTCCAGTCCGAGGGTCTGGGCGGCCACGTCGAAACGCAGCCGCATGGCCTCGAAGGGATTGAACTCGTCTTGGTGCGCCGCTTCTGCGGCGACGGCGGATCCGGTCGACATCGTTCGGCCTGGAAGCGACTCGCGGAATGGGTCGAAGGGGTGAGGGGCGGGCGTCCGCACCCCGATGCGACTGGGAGGAGGAGAGGGAGATTCCCGAAGGAGACGTTGCTATTCGATCCCGGGAGTTCGGCTCTTGGAACCCTCGTATCTGACAATTTTTTGCCGGAGGTTTATGCTGCGGGTCCGCACGCGGAGCGAACCGGGGTCGAGAGCGCTCCACGTTCGGGGCTTCCACGACCCCGACAGGTCGTCGCCGAGCTCGATCTCGAGCGCCCTCCACGCCTCGCGCGAGGCGCGCGGTCCGCCATGCCGACCTCTCCGATCTTCGACGAAGGCGCGCTCTCGACGGAGGCTCGAATCCGCCGGGAGGCCACCGTGCGCGGTGCTTTTCACGACCCACGGGCCCGCCTGCCGCTCGCCGACGGACGGATCCTCGGGCCCGCGGACGGTCCGGAGGTCTGGCTCGAGGCGCTCTTCGCCGCGCGACCGACCGACTGGCTGCGCCGCATCGACGGCCGCGAGACCTTCGCCTGGCCGGCGGCGCCCCTCGCCCGGAGCCCGGAAAATCGCCCGCCGGAGAGTGCGGCGACGGGCCTGGTGATCAAGCGCTATCGGGGGGACGAGGCTCGCGACCGCTGGTACGAGCGCCTGCGAGGTCGCGAGTCCCGCTCGCCCGGGCGCCGCGAGGGCGAGAACCTCGCGGCCCTCGCGAGCCTCGCGCTGCCCGTGCCGAGAGTCCTGGCCTGGTTCGAGGACGCGCGCGCCGAGCGCAGCGCGGTCGTGATGGAGCGCCTTCCGGGGTCGCGGCACCTGCGCGCCGCGCTGCGCTCGGCCGCCTCGACGCGAGGAGGGGATCGGACGCAGCGGCGGCTCTGGGCGCGCGAGCTCGTCCAGCTGACCGCGCGGCTGCACGGGGCCGGCTGGTACCACCGCGACCTGTACCTCGTGCACTTCCTGCTCGCTCCGGGGCTCCACCTGCTCGACGTCGGTCGCGCGCGCCGCGAGCCGCGGCCGAGGCGCCGCTGGTTCGTCAAGGACCTCGCGGCGCTGCTCGTCTCGGCGCCGCCGGAGGTCTCCGCGCCCGCGCGCCTGCGCTTCCTGCGCGACTACTTGCGGCTCCGCGGGCTCGACGGCCGGGGCGCGCTGCGCGCGTGGGCGCGAGCGGTCGAGGCCAAGGCCTTTAGCCTCGCGGCCCACGCCCCGCGACACGTCGATCCGCGCGACGGCACGCGGCGCTACTGAGCCGGCGCGCGCCCCGCTACCATGCCGCGCCTCCCGAGCCCCGCGGGATCCTCCCCATGAGCGCCGAACATCCCGCCCGCGACTTCCCCGACGACGTGCCCGATCTCCCGGAGCTCGTGACCTGCGCCCGCGAGGGCGACGTGGTCACGCTGACGATCGAGCGGCCGGAGGTCATGAACTGCCTGTCCTTCCCGACGCTCCGGCGCCTGCGCACGCTGTTCCACGAGCTGCGCGCCGACCTCTCGATCCGCGCGATCGTGCTGACGGGCGCGGGCGAGAAGGCCTTCTGCGCGGGCGCGGACCTGAAGGAGCGCAAGACCATGCCGGCCGCGCGCGTCCCGGTGTTCGTCGCGAACATCCGGCGCACGATGGACGACCTCGAGGCGCTCCCGCAGCCGACGATCGGCGCCGTCAACGGCTTCGCCTTCGGCGGCGGGACCGAGATGCTGCTCGCCTGCGACCTGCGCATCGCCGCGCCGCACGCGCAGCTCGGCCTGACGGAGACCTCGCTCGCGATCATCCCCGGCGCCGGCGGCACGCAGCGGCTGCCGCGCCTGATCGGCAAGGCGCGCGCCAAGGACCTGATCCTGACGGCGCGGCGCATCGACGCCGAGGAGGCGCTGCGCTTCGGACTCGTCAACCGGATCGCACCGGCGGGGGAGCTGCTCGCCACGGCGCACGAGGTGGCGGAGCGCATCGCCGCCAACGGCCCGGTGGCCGTCCGCGCCGCGAAGGAGGCGATCGACACCGGCTGCGAGCTGCCGCTCGACGAAGGACTCGAGCTCGAGGCGCGCTGCTACGAGAAGACCCTGCCGACGCAGGATCGCCTCGAGGCGCTCGCGGCCTTCGCGGAGAAGCGCAAGCCCAGCTACTCCGGTTCCTGAGGCCGGAAGGCCGCGGTCGCGGTCGTGATGCAGCCGCCCTCGATCGGGATCTGGAGGTAGCCCAGCACCTCGCCGCGCAGTGCCGGCTGGTCGGCGAAGAGCCGCAGCGCGAGGTAGTGCGCCGCGGCGTGCTGCGCGTGGCGCGGTCGGCCGCGCAGCGCGGTCCAGAACTCCTCGGGCTCCAGGTCGGTCGCGTGCTGCAGCGCCAGCCGGTCCTGCGTGCGCAGGTGGGCGGGGTCCGGCGCCCGGGGCTCCGGACCCGGCGGCTCGGCGCCGGGGACCGGAGAGGAGAGGTGGGCCAGGTCGCTCGCGGCGATCACGAGCGTCTTGCCGGGCAGGTCCAGCACGCGCTGCAGCGCCTCGACCGCGGCCTCGACGCGCGCGGAGCCTCCGGGCGGCGCGGTGCCCGTGCCGATGGCTCCCACGAGCAGCGGCAGCACCGGAGTGCGGGGGAACAGCACGCGCAGGAACAGCGCGTGACGCTCGAGGACCAGCGCGCCGCGGTGGGCGAGCTCGTCGCGGCCGGGAACGACCTGGAGCGCGGCGAGCGCGGCCGCGTCGACCGCGACGGTGCCGAGCGGCGTCTCGAGGTCCTTGCCCGAGGGCACCAGCACCTTGTGCAGCGGCGCGCGCGAGACCGCGAGCAGCACGACGCGCGCGACGTCCTCGACGTGTCGCAGCGCGGCGTAGCAGCGCGCGTAGAGCGGCGCGGCCGAGCGAATCGGCGCGCCCGGAGCCAGCGCGCCGACCGCGTCGTGCACGGGCGGCATGTCCCAGTCGTTCGCCACGAGCCCGCCGATCTCGATGCGCAGCCCGGTGGGGTCGGGGTCGTAGTCGGTCCCCGCGCCGGAGGCGGGTCGTGCGGGCAGCGCGCGGTAGCGGTCCAGCTCCGCGCGCCGGCGGTCCTCGAAGGCCTCGTCGTCGAGCAGGTACGCGCTCGAGAGCCGGGTGCGCAGCGCATCGGCCAGCGAGCTCGCGTCGCGCTCCGGGCGCGAGGTCCCGTCGGCCGCGGCCGCGTCCCAGCTCCGCAACGCGATCCACTCGGCGGCCTCCAGCACGAAGGGCTCGTGCGCGACACCGAGCGGGTCCACGAGCGCGACGCGCCCGTCCGGCATGGAGATCGTCTCGACCGGGCGTAGCCGCGCGGTGCTCAAGCGCGACCTCGCGACCGGAAGACTCCGGCGCCGTCGTCCTCAGGCTCCATAGTGGCGCTCCGTGTCGTCCGCGATGCTCTCGATCGCCTCGGCCGGAACCGTCGGCCCCTGACCGATCCCCGGGCAGCACTCCCGCACCGGGCCGTCCCAGGCCTCGCGCTTCAGGTTCTCGCGCCAGAACGGCCAGGTCGCGCACTGCTTGGGCCGGACGGGATAGATCGTGCAGCTCCCGTCGCCGCCCAGGAAGCGGCAGGCGTCGCCCTCGTTGCGCAGGTGGGGGTAGTAGCCCGGCTGCACCTCGCAGTGCTCGCGCAGGAACTCGGGCCGCGCGAGGCCCAGATGGGCCGCGATGCGGTCGGCGTCGTCGTAGGTCAGGTTGACGTAGGTGTACGCGCCGTGGTTGCGGCAGCAGTTCCCGCACTGCGTACACTCGAATCGTAAACCTTTGGAATACCAAGGCTTAGAGCTCATCCGCGAGTCCTCCGGGCATCTTCGGGAAGTCCATGTGCGTTACCGATCGGGGCGCCGGGGGCTAGTGTTCGTCGGCGTGCGCTTTCACTCGCCGGGGTCCGGTCTCCCGCTGCGCGCGCTGCGCGGACCCCACGCTGACATCCAGTATCGCCGATGAAGCTCATCCTCGTCGAGAATGGCGCTCGAACGGAGCTCGACTTCGATCATCCGGTCGTCTCCGTGGGTCGCTCGGTCGACAACGACATCCGCCTGGCGGACGAGAAGGTCTCGCGCCACCACTGCCGCATCGAGCTCGGTCCCGAGGGGCCGTGGGTCCAGGACCTCGGGTCCTCGAACGGCACGCAGGTGAACGGCGAGCGCATCACGCGCTGCCTCCTGAGCCCGGGGGACCGCCTCGGGGTCGGCAACGCCGCGCTCGAGCTCTTCACCGACCTTCCCGCGTCGGCGGACGAGCCCGAGGAAGGCGCCGACGTGCAGGTCACGCGCCGCATCCCGCGCGGCGACGAGTCCGTGCCCGGCGTGCGCACGATGACCGGCGAGGCCCAGCGCGAGCGCGAGAACCTGCGCGTGTGCATGCAGGTCACGCGGCAGCTGGTGCGCGAGACGGAGCTTCAGCCGCTGCTGCGCCTCATCGTCGACAGCGCCGTGTCGCTCGCGGGGGCCGAGCGCGGGTTCCTGCTGCTGCGCGAGGCCGTCCCCGCGGGCGCGACGCCGTCCGAGGGCTCCGCGCCGCCGCCGGTCCAGGGCCTCGAGGACCTGCGCGCGCGCGTCGCCCGCAGCTTCGACAAGGAGGACATCGTCG
>CAYGPA010000294.1:0-7129 GCA_964351535.1 uncultured Planctomycetaceae bacterium | reverse complement strand
AGCGAGAGCCGCCAGTCGACGTCGACGAAGCTCGCGCCGGCGCGGCCGGCCGTCTCGAGGATGTCGAGGCGCTCCTCGTCGCTGCCCGCGAACTCGCCGAAGGCCTCGGGCCCGTGCACCGACACGATCACGGCCTTCGGAGCCGCCTGCACGAACTCGCGCAGCACGTCCTCGCCGGGATTGCCGACGCGGTCGAGGCGCAGCTCGATCAGGTCGGAGAGCGGCGCCTGGCGCAGCGCCTGCTTGGCGAGACGGTCGAAATCGGACGCGATGTGGGAGACGACGATGGCCATGGCCAGAGCCTAATCCACGGCCGCGTCGCTCCGAGAGGTCTCTTCGTCGGACTCTTCGGGCGCCTCCGCCTCGACCGGTCCGGCCGACACCTGCTCCCGGAAGCCGTCGCAGACGTCGTAGGTCAGGAGGATCGCGCCGGGCCGCGCGTGACGGCGCAGCAGCTCCTCCAGCCAGTCCTCGTCGCCGGGCCACGGGTAGGCGAACACGACGTCGAAGTCCGAGAGCTCGAGCCCGAGCTCGTCGAAGGCGTGGGCGCCGCCGGTCGGCGTCAGGAAGTCCGCGGAGAGCAGCTCGATCTCGTCCTGGTAGTCCGGCGGGACGAACGTGCCCTCGGCGAACGTGGCGCCCGAGCCGTGGGTCTCGGCCAGCTCCACCGACCGCTCCACGAGCCACGGTTCGATCTCGATGCCGTAGGCCTCGAAGCCGAGCAGGTCCGCGAGGATCGTCACGACCCCCGCGCCCGACCCGAGCTCGACGAACGTCAGCGCGCGCGAGCGCAGCTCCCGCAGCACCTCGTACGCGCCGCGGTGGTCGCACGGGATGAAGAGATGGTGACGGTCCGACGCCAGGTCGCTGAACTCCTGGCGGATCACGCTGCCTTCGCGAATCAGGTTCGCGAGCGTCTCCTCGGGGACCTCGGGGGTCTCGTGAACCTCGGAGAGTCGGTGCGTTTCGGACATGCTCGCCGCGGGAACGCTCCTCGCTCCGCGACCGAAGAGGCTACGCGAGGATCGAACGGCCCGCACGGAAAGTGTCGACGGAGTCCGCGGCCGCCTCAGGACAGCGCGTCGCGTACATCCGCGGCGCCCCCGTCGCTAAGGCCGCCGCGCGAGGAGGCGACGTGGACCAGGTACTCCGTCACCGCGCGGTACAGCGCGGAGACGTCCGCATCCCCGCTCAGCGCGCGCACGTGTCCGCGCACGACGATGTCCGCGCCGCGCGACGCCGGGCCGGTCAGCGCCTCGACCGGGTCGAGCCTTCGCAGGTTGTCGAGGTTGGCCGCCAGGAGTTCCGCGAGCGCCGCGCGCGCGACGCTGCGTTCGACGCCGGCGCGCTCGAAGCAGGCGAGCGCCGCATCGAAGAGCCCCACCGTTCCGTTCGAGAGCAGCGCCGCGCCCGCGTGGTAGGCGTGCTTCGCCGCCTCTCCGGGACCGAGCACCAGCGCGTGCGCCTCGAGCGCGGTCGCGAGCTCACGCCCGCGCGCCACGGCGACGTCGTCCCCGCACAGCGCGAACCACGAGCCGCTCCAGCGCGGGGCGCGATGTCGGACGAGCGGCTGCAGGGGATGCAGCACCCCGACCGCGCAGTCGACCCGCGCGAGCGAGGCGAGCACCTCGACGCCGTGGTAGCCGCTCGTGTGCAAGACCACCGGGCGGTGCTCCGGCGCGAGGGAGCTGACCACGCGCTCCGCGACCTCCGCGAGGGCCGCGTCGGAGACCGCCAGGAGAACGACGTCCGAATCGGCGAGCGCCGCGGCCAGGTCCGCACGCACGTCGACCGCCGCGCGCTCGGCGAGTTCCTTGGCGGCTTCGACCCGGCGCGCCCAAAGGGTCACGGACCGGCCCGCGCCCACGAGTCCCGCGGCGAGCGACCCCGCGGCGGCACCGGCTCCGACGAGGCAGATGCGCGCGCCCTCCATGGGCATCTTCTATCAACCGCGCCGGCCGCAACCCAGCCGACTCCGCGGACCGCCGCGCGGGAGGCCGACCTCAGAGCACCCAGCCGACCGAGCTCTCGCGGGCGCCCCGCGCCTCGGCCGTTCGCGGCCGCGGACCCGTGAGGGGCCCCCGCGAGCCCGTGGTGGAGGCCGGGATCGCGTCGTCTCGGCCGCGCGCTCGTGAACACTCCGGGCTGCGGTCCTCGAGTTCGGCCGAAGCGGGCGCGGCCGAGCCCGAACGAGCGCGGTCGAGTTCGCGCGCGTACGCCTCGAGCACGCGTTGCTGGATGTGGTCGCGGCCGCTCTGCCGGATCGGGTGGGCGATGTCGGCGTAGAGCCGCGCGCGGCCGGAGGGGTCGTGGTCGCAGCGCTCCGGGCGCAGGCGCCGGCCGCACTCGTTGCAGAACTTCGCGCGCACGTGGTTCTTGCACGCGCAGCCCGGGCAGCGGTCCTGGACGCGCCGGCTGGGCATCGCGACGAAGAGGCCGCGCGGGCCCTCGATGAGCTTCAGGTCGCGGACCACGAAGCTGTCCTGGAGCGTGATCGTCGCGAAGGCGCGCAGCTTGTCGCGGCGACCGCGGACGAGCTGCGTGCGGATGTCGGTCAGGTTGATTCCGAGTGCGGGCAATACACGGCCTCCCCTGCCGGTGTCTCCGGCGTGGGTCCCCCTGGCCCGTTCCCCCCGCGGACGTGCGCAGCGCGCCTTCACCGTTCTTACGCCGTTCTCACGGCGGGCTCGCGGCGGGTGTTCACACAGCGAGCTTCACTCCGAAGCCCGCAGGTCGAACCACCCGGTTGTCGCGCACCTCGAGGCCGGCTTCCACGGCCGCCGCCCCGATGCGCGCCGCGCTCTTCTCGGCGTCGGCTGCATCGCGGAACAGGCCGAAGAAGGCCGAGCCGCTGCCGCTGAGGCGGAAGTGGCTCGCGTTCTCGCGATCGAGCAGCCGGCGCCAGGCTTCGAGCTCCGGCACGGCGCGCAGGGCGGCGTTCTCGAGATGGTTGAACAACGAGCGTCGCGCATCGTCCAAAGACCGTTCGAAAAGATCAGGCCGCACCGTAGAGGCGCCCTCGGCCTCGCTCAAGGGGAAACCGAGCGCGCGGTAGACCGCCGCCGTCGGGCATTCGATCCCGGGGACGACGATCACGGCGCACCACGAGCGGGACACCGCGTCGAGCGCCTCGACGCGTTCCCCGCGGCCGCGACAGCGCGCGTACCCCGTCTTCCCAGCGGCGAGAAAGAAGCAGCAGTCCGAGCCCAGCTCCGCCAGGGCGTCGAGCAGCACCTCGTCGGGCAGGTCGCACGCGAGAGCCGCGCGCGTCGCGACGGCGGCCGCCGCGGCGTCGGAGCTGCCGCCGCCGAGGCCGGCGCGGCTCGGGACGTGCTTCTCGAGCCGCAGCGCGACGCCCGGGTGGAGCAGGCCCCCATGCGCGCGCGCGGCCTCCAGCACGGCCGCCGCGGCGCGCACGACGAGGTTCTCGGGACCGGTCGGCACGTCGGCGCTCGCCGCGGGGCCGCCGAGCTCGAGCGACACGCCCGGCCCGTCGACCGCGCGCGCCTCGACCACGTCGCAGAGATCGACGGCGAGCATGGTCATGTCGAGCTCGTGGAAGCCGTCGGCGCGCCGCGACAACACGGCGAGCGCGGGGTTCACCTTGGCGGGCGCGAGCACGCGCACGACGGGCGCCGACGTATTCCTGTGCGGGATGGGCGCCGACCCGCTCACGCGCCGCCTCCATCGTCCAGCCGCAGGTTGTCGATCAGGCGCACGTCCCCGGCGCGCGCGGCGACGAGCGCCACGGCGCGCTCGAGGAGTCCGCGGGGTCGGTCCGCGCTCCAGGCCTCCGGGTCGCGCACCTCGGCGTAGTCGACGTCCAGTCCGGACCCCTGGAGCGCGCGGTGCAGCGCCGCGCACAGCGCGTCGGCGTCGCGCTGCCCGGCACCGAACAGCTCGCGCGCCGTGCGCAGCGCGGCGTGGATCGCCGGCGCCCGCTCGCGCTGCTCGGGGGTGAGCAGCAGGTTGCGCGAGGACATCGCGAGGCCGTCGGGCTCGCGGTGGGTCGGACACACGATCACGTCGGGGCCTCCGCGGCGGCGCGCGAGGTCCGCGACGACCAGCGTCTGCTGGAAGTCCTTGGCGCCGAAGTACGCGCGCTCGCAGCCCACCACGTCGAAGAGGCGGTCGACGATCGTCGCCACGCCGCGGAAGTGCCCGTCGCGGTAGGCGCCCTCGAGCCCGGCGGCGGTCGGACCGGGGTCGACGTAGGCCCCGTCGTCGAGCGCCGTCTCCGACACGCAGCGTCCGGGGAAGAACTGCGCGAGGGTTCCGGAGAACACGGCGTCGCACGCGACGGTCGACAGCAGCCGCGCGTCCGCCGCGAGGTCGCGCGGGTACGCGGCGAAGTCGCCGGCGTCGTCGAACTGCAGCGGGTTGACGAACACGCTGACGATCGACGCCGCGTTCTCCGCCACGGCGCGCTCGACCAGCGCGAGGTGTCCCGCGTGCAGGGCCCCCATGGTCGGTACGAAGCCGAGCGAGCGTCCGCGCTCGCGCTGCGCCGCGCACCAGCGCTCGGCGGCCTCGGGGTCGCTGAGAAGCTCCGTCATCGGCGCAACCTACGTCGTCGCGGGGGCGCTTTCCGCTACCCGTCGTCGGAAGCTGCGGAGAATTGCCCGGCCTCGTCCGGCAGCGCGGCCAGCGCGGCGGCCGCGGTCCGCCCGCTCGGGAGGCGCAGGTCCGGCGCGACCTCGGCCAGGGGACCCAGCACGAACGCGCGCTGCTCCATCCGCGGGTGCGGCACCTCGAGCCCCGGCTCGTCCACGCGCAGGTCGCCGAGCAGCAGGAGGTCGAGGTCGATCGGGCGCGGTCCGAAGCGCACCTCGCGCTCGCGGCGGCGGCCGAGCGCGCGCTCGAGCTCCTGCAGCAGCACGAGCAGCGGGCGCGGCGCCAGCGCCGTCCGGCCGATCAGGACGCCGTTCAGGTACCGCGGCTGGTCGGGGGGTCCGCCGACCGGCTCGGTCGCGTGCCACGCGGAGAGGCGCTCGACCTCGATCCACGGCGCGCGCCGCAGCTCCGCGACGGCGCGCTCGAGCGTGGCCCGCTTGTCGCCGAGGTTGGCCCCGAGCGCCAGCACCACGCGGCGCGTCGGCCCTCCGGACGCGTATCCCGCCGGCCCCGGCGCGCCCCCCGCTCTCAAGGGTGTCGCACCCCCTCGGGCGCCGACTTCCCGCGCGCGTGCATCCGCACCCACGCCAGGCGCGCGACGCCGAGCAGGCAGAAGCCGTTGAACGCCAGGAACAACATCGGTGCGGGCGCGGCGAAGAGCAGCAGCGCGACGGCGACCACGCCGACCAGCACCGAGAACTGCGAGCGACGCGTCAGCGCCGACGCCACGTGGGCGTAGCGCACGCGGCTGATCATCAGCACGCCGAGCAGCGGCAGCCACAGCGCGAACCCGGCGAAGAACCACGCGGGGAACTGGATCTGGACGTCCGGAAAGCTCGACATCAGCCAGCCCACCGGCGTCGGGCTGCCGTCGGAGATCTCGAGCTCGCGGCGGCTGAGCGTCAGGTACACGAGCACGGTGCTCGCGACGCAGCCGGCGGCCGCCGGCGTGGGCAGACCCTGGAACTCCTGGTGCGAGCCCTCGTCCGGCTCCGTCTCGAGGTTGAAGCGCGCGAGGCGCAGGATCGCCATCAGCGCGAAGAACGCCGCGCCGAGGAAGTGCAGCCGCGCGTTGCCGGTGTAGCCCGACAGCGGTCCGTCGTGCTCGATCAGCACCTTCGCGAGCACCGCGGGCGCGACGCCGAACGTCAGGAGGTCGGAGAACGAGTCGAGCTGCGCCCCGAACTCGCTGGCGCCGCCGGTGATCCGGGCGACGCGACCGTCCAGCGCGTCGAACACCATGCCGAGGAAGATCAGCAGCGCCGCGCTCTCGAGCTTCGGATAGAAGACCGCCGCCTCCGCCTGGGAGTGGGCCAGCGCGTCGATCCCCTTCGAGATCGCCAGCAGCCCGCAGAAGGCGTTGGCCAGCGTCAGGAGGTTCGGGAGCAGGGTGATTCTTCGCATGGGCGCGAACCCCCTCTGTGGTCGAGGGGGGCCGGGCGTGGGACCCGGCATCATGAAGAAAGGAGGTCAGACGGGCCAGCGGAGCGGACGCGGGGGGCGGAGGTCCCGGTCCGGCTATCGGTCCGCGGGCCCCACGACCTGCGCCTCCAGGGGCTCCCGGGCCTCCCTCCGGCCCGTTCGTGAGGTTAGGATCCGCCCCCATGAGCGAAATCCTGCATGTGGCCGGCCGGGAGATCCTCGACTCCCGTGGCAACCCGACGGTCGAGGTCGAGGTCTACCTGGCCAGCGGGGCCAGCGGCCGGGCGGCGGTGCCCTCGGGTGCCAGCACCGGGATCCACGAGGCCTGCGAGCTGCGCGACGGCGACGCCGAGCGCTACGGCGGCAAGGGCGTTCTCCAGGCCGTGGAGAACGTCGACTCCGAGCTGGGTGACGCCCTGCGCGGGATCGACTCGCTCGACCAGGCCGAGGTCGACAACCGCATGATCGAGCTCGACGGCACTCCCAACAAGGAGCGCCTGGGCGCCAACGCGATCCTCGGCTGCTCGCTGGCGGTCGCCAAGGCCTCGGCGGAGGAGTGCGGCCTGCCCCTCTACCGCTACGTCGGCGGCGCGGCGGCCAACATCCTGCCGGTGCCGATGATGAACATCCTGAACGGCGGCGAGCACGCGGACAACAACGTCGACATCCAGGAGTTCATGATCATGCCCTTCGGCGCGCCGACCTTCGCCGAGGCGCTGCGCGTCGGCGCGGAGACGTTCCAGGCGCTGCGCAAGGTCTGTCGGAAGCGCGGACTGAACACGAACGTCGGCGACGAGGGCGGCTTCGCGCCGGACCTCGGCTCGAACCGCGAGGCGCTCGACCTCCTGATCCAGGCCATCGAGGACGTCGGCCTGCAGCCGGGCCGCGACGTGCGCATCGCCATCGACGCGGCCTCGGCGGAGTTCCTGAAGGACGGCGCCTACCACGTCGACGGCAAACCGCACTCCCCCGCGCAGCTCGTCGAGCTCTACGCCGACTGGAGCGAGCGCTACCCCGTGTTCAGCATCGAGGACGGCCTCGACCAGGACGACTGGGAGGGCTGGAAGGAGCTGACGGCCAAGCTCGGCGACAA
>CAYGPA010000293.1:0-7143 GCA_964351535.1 uncultured Planctomycetaceae bacterium | reverse complement strand
GCGCAGCGACGGCTCCTACGGCGTGACCGAGGGCCTGATCAGCTCGTTCCCCGTCGCCGCCGACGGCGCGGGCGGCTGGAAGATCGTCCAGGACCTCCCGCTGACCGATTTCCTGCAGGAGAAGCTGAAGGCCACGGTCGCGGAGCTGGAGCACGAGCGCGAGGTCGTCTCCGACCTGCTCGGCTGAGCGACCCGGTTCGAGGTTCCGACAAGCTCTGAGGTTCCGACAGAGCGCTCCGGGGCGCGCCCGCGCGCTCCCCGGGGCTCCGCCGGATCGGGCCGACCCGCCCTCGGGCCCGGGTCCGACGAGAATGACGGCGATTGCCTCCTGCGCCCCGGGCCCGGAGGCTGCTTAATGGGACCGGGACCGGCCGCGGGCCGGAGAGACCTTGTCCGAGGACGTCCACGAACTGACTCGCGCCGCGATCGACGGCGACCGACGGGCGATGGACGCGCTGATCGAGCACCACCTGCCCGGTCTGCGCGCCTTCGTGCGGCTGCGCGCGGGTCCGCTGATCCGCGCGCGCGAGTCGAGCTCCGACCTGGTCCAGTCCGTGTGCCGCGAGGTGCTCGAGAACGCCGAGCGCTTCCGGCACCCCGGCGAGGCGGCCTTCAAGCGCTGGCTCTACACCACGGCCCTGCGCAAGATCGTCGACCGGCGCGACTACTACCTGGCACAGAAGCGCGACGCGCTGCGCGAGGCGCCCGCCGCGGACGGGGACGCGGCGGTCCTCTCGTGCTACGAGAGCTTCGCCACGCCCAGCCGCCAGGCCATGGTGCGCGAGGAGCTCGAGCGCGTGGAGGCGGCCTTCGACGTCCTGCCGGAGGAGGACCGCGAGATCGTGACGCTCGCGCACGTGCTCGGCATGTCGCGCGCGGAGATCGGCGAGCGCCTCGGCAAGAGCGAGGGCGCCGTCCGCGTCCAGCTCTTCCGCGCGCTGGCGCGGCTCTCGAAGCAGCTGGGAGAGGGCTAGGGACGCATGGCCGCCCGCGAGCCGGAGCGACGGCCCGCCGAGGACGGCGGAGACCCCGGCGCCGCGAACGCGGAGGAGGTCTTCGCCGCGTGGCTCGGCCGCCGTGAGGACGGCCGCGGCGAGGCGTTCGAGGCGCTGTGCGACGCGCACCCGGGGCGCGGCGCCGAGCTGCGCCGCATGCAGGCCGGCTGGGCGCGCCTCGGCCCGCTGCTCGAGGACGGCGCGCGGCCCCCCGCCGCGATGCGCACGCTGCCGCCTTCTGCCGGCGCCGCGCTGCGCGCGCTGATGGACGCCCTGCGCGGCCGCAGCGCGGGGTTCGATCGCTACGACCTGCGCGGCGAGGTCGGCCGCGGCGGCATGGGCGTCGTCGAGCGCGTGTGGGACCCCGACCTCAAGCGCGAGCTGGCGCGCAAGCGCGCGCGCGACGCGGCCCCGACACCGTCCGCCGAGACCGACGCGGGCTCGCTGCAGTCCCTCGGCCGGTTTCTCGAGGAGGCCCAGATCACCGGGCAGCTCGACCACCCCGGGATCGTCCCGGTCCACGAGCTCGGCATCGACGACGAGGGGCACGCCTTCTTCACGATGCGCCTCGTGCGCGGCGACGACCTGTCGGTCGTGTTCCGCCACGTCGCCGAGGGCACCGAGGACTGGACCCAGACGCGCGCGCTGAGCGTGCTGCTGAAGGCCTGCGAAGCGCTCTCCTACGCGCACGCCAAGGGCGTCGTGCACCGCGACGTGAAGCCCGCCAACGTGATGGTCGGGCGCTTCGGCGAGGTGTACGTGATGGACTGGGGTCTCGCGCGCGTGCTCGCCGGTCCGGGCGACGACCTGCGCCCGGCGAGCGAGGCCGCGAGCGCCGTCCTGTCCGACCGGCGCAGCAGCGACGCGGACGGCAGCTCCGCGCTCGCGACCATGGACGGCGACGTCGTCGGCACGGCCGCCTACATGTCCCCCGAGCAGGCGCGCGGCGAGCTCGAGAACATCGGCCCCGCCTCGGACGTCTACTCGATGGGTGCGATGCTCTACGAGCTGCTGGCGGGAGCGGCGCCCTACTCGCTGGACGCCGGCGGCACGTCCCGCCCGGGCGGGCAGCTCGAGGTCTGGAACCGCGTCCGCGAAGGTCCGCCGCCGCCGCTCTCCAGCGTGGCTCCCGACCAGCCGTCCGAGCTCCTGGCGATCTGCGAGAAGGCGATGGCTCGCAGCATCGAAGCGCGCTACGAGGACGTGCGCGAGCTGGCGGACGACCTGCGCGCGTACCTCGAGAACCGCGTCGTGAAGGCGCACCGCACCGGTGCGGTCGTCGAGCTGACGAAGTGGGTGCAGCGCAACCGGCTGACCGCCGCCGCGATCGCTGCGGCGATCGTCCTGGCCATGGGCGGACTGGCCAGCACGGCCTGGGTCCAGGCGCGGGCGCGGGGACAGCAGGAGGAGCTCAACGCACGGCTCTCGAACACCAACGCGGCGCTGACGGAAGCTCGCGACCAGGCGCGGGCCAACGCCGACCGCGCCCTCGAGCAGCGCGACCGCGCCGACGGCGAGGCGCGGCGCGCCGAGCGCGAGGCCGAGATCGCGCGCCGCAGCCGCGAGGCGGCGGACGGCGTCGCGGACTACCTCGTCGATCTCTTCAAGCACGCGGATCCGGAGGTCGCCCTCGGCACCGTGGTGACCGCGCGCGACCTGCTCGAGCGCGGCGCCGAGACGCTCGAGGCCGAGGCGCAGAAGAAGCCGGCGCTGGCCGCGCGCCTCGCTACCGCACTGGGCACGGCGTACATGGGTCTCGGCGAGGGCCAGCGGGCCGAGGAGCTCTTCCTGCGGGCGCTCGCGCTCCGCGCCGAGCT
This sequence comes from uncultured Planctomycetaceae bacterium, assembly GCA_964351535.1. Taxonomy (GTDB): domain Bacteria; phylum Planctomycetota; class UBA1135; order UBA1135; genus JAUIDW01. Next base: position 4,331 of record CAYGPA010000293.1, on the reverse strand, counting down.
GGGTGAGACGGAAGCCGACGCCGACGTGTGGCGCGACCGCAACAACCTCGGGTTCGCCCGCCACACGCAGGGGCGCCACGCGGAGGCCCTGATCGACGTCGCGGCGGCTCACGAGGCGCTCGGGGGTCTGCTCGGCGAGCGCGACGCCGAGACGCTCGAGGCCGGAGCGGGTCTCGGGCAGGTGCTGCGGCTCGCGGGACGGCGCGCGGAGGCCCAGGAGCTCCTGACGGGTCTGCGCGCGCTGGCCGAGGAAGAGCTGGGCCCGCGGCACACGGTGACCCTCGACATCCTCGCGGAGCTCATCCTCCTGCGGCCCGTGGGCCACGAGCAAACGGTGGCCGACCTGCGCCGGCTCATCGACGCGCGGGCCGCCGAGCTGCACCCCGACCACCCCGACCTCGGTCGCCTGCGCACCGCGCTCGCGCACTCGCTCTGGGCCCAGTTGAAGTTCGGCGAGGCCGAGGAGATCTACCGCGAGATCCTGGAGACGGCGACGCGCGTGCAGGGTCCCGATCATCCCGACACGCTCACGACCTCGAACAACCTCGGGTCCGTGCTGCGCGGCGCCGGCGAGCTCCAGGAGTCCGAGGAGATCCTGCGGACGGCCTACGAGCGAGCGAACCAGGTGCTGGAGCCCGACCACCCGGTGGCCACCGCGCTGCTGGAGAACCTGGCCAACACGCTGGGCCACCAGGGCCGCTTCGAAGAGGCCGAGGCGCTGCACCTCGAGGCCGTGGTTCGCTTCGGGCGCGTGCTCGGCGCGGAACACCCGAACACGATCACGCCGCTGCGCATCCTGGCCCGCGAGAAGCTGCGGCAGGGAGACCTCGACGGCGCCGAGGCGCTGCTGCGCGAGCACCAGGAGCTCGTGCGCCCGGACGACACGCGCAGCCGCGGAGCGGCGCAGCGGATCCTCGACGAGCTCGAGGCCCTGCGGACGGGCGGCTGAGGCGCGCGCCTCAGCGGGGCGGCACGAGGCCCGCGTCGAGCAGCTCGCGCGCGAGCGTCCGCGCGAGCAGCTCGCAGCCCTCGTCGGTCAGGTGCACCTCGTGCGTGAAGATGCGCTGCGCGCCCTCCTCGCCGAGCTGACGATCGCGCTCCGCCTCGAGCACCGGCTTGGCGTCGACGAGCGGCACGGACCGCTCCGCCGCGACCGCCTTCAGGATCGCGTCGTTGCGCGCGAGCCCCGCGAGCTGCGCCTGCTTCGACGACGCGCCGTCCAGGTCGCTCGCCTGCATCGCCTGCGTGACGAGCACCGGCTGCGCGCCGTGGGTCCGCGCGACCTCGAGGATGCTGACGAGGTTGCGCTGGAAGTTCTCGAAGCCGAGGTCGGCGTCGGTCGGCTGCGCGTAGGCGTCCGCGTAGCGGCCGAAGTCGACCATCAGGTACGTCCCGAGGTCCTGCGCCTCGGTCACGTAACCCGTGAAGTAGCGCCGCCAGATCTGGAACGTGCGAAAGCGTTCGAGGAAGGCCTGCAGCTCCGGCTTGCGGCCCGTGGGCCAGAGCGCGCGAAAGTGCGCGTTGTCGCGGCGCACGCCGGGGTACAGCGCGCAGCGCATGTCGTTGATGCCGTGGTAGACCAGCACGAGGTCGGGGCGGAAGTCGACCATGCGGATCGACAGGTTCGTCAGGCTCTCGAAGCTCGAGTAGCCCTGGCAGCCGCCGTTGATCACCTCGACGCGGCCCGCGCCGAGCTTCGCGTTCAGGAGCTCCTGCAGCCGCGCCGGCCACGTGGTCTCGTTCGAGCTGGGTCCGTGGCCGTAGGTGCTGGAGCCGCCGAGGCAGGCGATCCGGAACACGCCCGCGGGCTTCTCCCAGGTCGTCTCCGGCCCCCGGAAGCCGAGGGAGTTGTGGGAGATACGGTGCTTCTTGCCCTCGAAGGCGTAGCCCGGCCGGTTCGCGTAGGCGAGGTAGGGATGCGGCTCGATGCGCGCGGCCTCGAGCTGCGGCGTGATCGGGTCGAGCTCCTCCATCGTGAAGCCCGGGACCGGCACGAAGCGCAGGACCCCCTCCACGAGCAGAAAGAGGGCCACGAGCACGAAGAGGGCCACGCCCTGCGCGCGCAGGCAGCCGCGGGCGGGCGATTTACCGGCGGGCGTCGAGCCGGCCTGGGAGCTCTGCGGGCTGGTGCTGTTCACGTCGCGTAACGGGAGCGAATTCGGGGGCGGGGCGGGCGTAGGATCGCGCTCCACGCCGCGGGGCGCCGCTTCGCGTCGAAGCGCGCGCCGCTTTTCGGAACGTATCACCCGGGAGCCCCCCATGCATGCCCTACTCCTCGCCGCCGCGACGCTCTTCGGCGCGGCTCCGGCACTCCGCCCGGCGCCCGCTCCCGCACCGGAGGGCGCGGAGGGACTCCTGCTCGTGCTGCACAAGAGCGAGGCGACCCTCTCGCTCTTCGATCCCGACACCGGCGAGCGCCTGCACACGAGCCCCACGGGCGTCGGGCCCCACGAGGCGGCCGTCGCGCCGGACGGCCGCACGGCCGTGATCTGCGACTACGGCCAGCGGGAGCCCGGCCGCACGCTGACGGTGTTCGACTGCGTCGAGCGCGTGGTCCTGCGCACCGTGGACCTGGGCGAGTACCGGCGCCCGCACGGCATCGAGTTCGCCCCCGACGGCGAGACCGTGCTGGTCACGGCGGAGGTGAACCGCGCGCTCGTGCAGGTGGATCCGTTCGAGGGCGTCGTGCTGGCCGCGTACCCCACCGAGCAGAACGCGTCGCACATGGTGGCCCAGACGCCGGACGGCAGGCGCGCCTTCGTCGCCAACATCGCGTCGGGCTCGATCAGCGTGATCGACCTCGTCGCCGGCGAGCTGCTGAAGAAGCTCCCGACCGGGGCCGGCGCGGAGGGCCTCGACGTTACGCCGGACGGCCGCCACGTCTGGGTCGGCAACCGCTCGGCCGACACGCTCTCGGTCGTCGACGCGGAGACGCTGGAGGTCGCGGCCACCGTGCCCTGCGGGAAGTTCCCGATCCGCGTGAAGGTCACGCGGGACGGCGCGCACGTGCTGGTCTCGAACGCCGACTCCGGCGACGTGGCCGTCTTCGACGCGAAGACCCGCGCGGAGCTGGCGCGCATCCCGATGGACTTCGACGCGAAGGACGACACGGAGCAGCGCCTGTTCGGCGACCGCTTCGGCAAGAGCCCGGTCCCCGTCGGCTTGTTGATGCACCCGGACGGCAAGCGCGCCTTCGTCGCCAACACGCAGGCCGACGTCGTGACCGTCATCGACCTGGAGACGTGGAAGATCGCCGGCCGCATCGCCACCGGCCCGGAGCCCGACGGGATGGCCTGGGTGCCGGCTCCGTCGAGCGACTGAGCGCGCCGCGCTACTCGCCGCGGGGCGCCTTGCGCGGCGGCGCGAGATAGCGGTGCCCGCTGTTCGGATTCTCCTTGTCGTAGGCGAACGCGTCGCGATTCGCGAGGAACGCCTTCACCGTCGAGACGGGAATCGCGAAGTTCAGCCCCTCGGTGAAGAGCGTCTTCCACGACGTCACGCCGATCACCTCGCCGCGCATGTTGAAGAGCGGCCCGCCGCTGTTGCCGGGATTGATCGGCGCGGTCGTCTGGATGTACAGCATGCCCTCGTTGGCGCGGTTCACGACGCTGACGATGCCCTCGGAGACGGTGCGCTCGAAACCCAGCGGGTTGCCGATCGCGAAGGCGCCCTCGCCGACGCGCAGCGCGTCCACGCTGCCGAAGGGCACGGGCAGGAGCTCGAAGTCGCCCAGCTCCTCGGCGTCGATGCGCAGCAGCGCCAGGTCCCAGTACGGGTTGACCGCCAGGATGTGGACGTCCTCGAACACGCGCTTCTCGAGCTCGCCGCCCGCGCGCCGGAAGACGGTGACGGTCACGTTCTGCTCGCCCTGCACGACGTGGGCGTTGGTGACCACGTGGCCCTGCGCGTCGATCGTGAAGCCCGAGCCGAGGCTGCCGGGAACCCGGACGAGGACGACGCCCTGTCCGACGCGCTCCACGTTCTCGCGCACGGAGACCTCGGCGCGCTCGACCTCCGTCCACAGGTGCTCGGTGGCCCGCGTCGCGGTCTCGGGCGCGCCCTCCTCGCGGCGGATCTCGCGCACGTCGCGCCGCGGCAGGGCGACGATCGTGCTGCCGACGTCGACGAAGACCTGCTCGGCGGTCTCCTTGACGATCGTGCCGCGGATCGAGCGGCCCTCGCCCAGCACCACCTCGTCGGGCGCGGCGAGACCGAGGCTCGAGAGCAGGGCGAGAAGCGTGGCGACGGGGAAGAGCATGGCGGACTCCTTGATGGGGCGCGGCGGCCTATCCTAGCAGCCCGTTCAAGAAGTGCTCCAGATGCCAGGGCCG
>CAYGPA010000292.1:0-7210 GCA_964351535.1 uncultured Planctomycetaceae bacterium | reverse complement strand
TCACGCATCGCCGCAGTCGCGTTCGCATTCGTTCTCTCGGCCCTCCCCGTCGCGCAGGGTCAATCCCCGCAGCCCACCGAGGCCGCGGCCGCGTTCCAGGCGGGCGACTACACGCGCGCCGCCGAGGCGTACGCCGAGTGGGTCGAGGCGAACCCCGGCGACGGCCTGGCCTGGCACCGGCTGGGCTACGCGCTGCATGCGCTCGGCCGCTACGAGGAGGCCCTCGCGGCGCACGTGAAGGCCGCGTCGTTCCCGCAGGGCGGCCCGACGAGCGCGTACAACGCGGCCTGCGCCAGCGCGCTGCTCGGCCGCGCGGACGACGCCTTCACGTGGCTCGACAAGGCCGTCGCCGCGGGGTTCACGAACTTCGCGCTGCTCGCGAGCGACAAGGACTTCGACGGCCTGCGCGCCGACGAGCGCATGCGCAAGTACCTGCCCGGAGGCGGCTCCGCCGGGTCGATCTTCCAGGAGCCGACGCGCGTGGTGCACGACATCCTCGGCGAGTCCGCGGGCGACACGTTCGGCTGGATCGCGCGCAACCTCGGCGACGTCGACGGCGACGGCGTGCGGGACTTCGTCACGTCGGCGCCGTACAAGGCGATCGGCGGCCCGATGGCCGGGCGCGTGTACGTCTACTCCGGCAAGACGGGTCGGAAGCTCTTCTCGCACGACGGCGCCCCGGGCGACTACCTCGGCGCGGGGATCGAGGCCGCGGGCGACGCCGACGGTGACGGCGTGCCCGACGTGCTGGTCGGTGCGCCGCGCTGGAAGGGCGGCGCGGGCGAGGCCTTCGTGCTGTCGGGCAAGAACGGCGAGAAGCTGCGGACCATGACCGCGGGCGAGCAGGGGGACCGCTTCGGGAACCACGTGATGGGCGTCGGCGACCTGAACGGCGACGGCTGCGGCGAGCTGCTGATCGGCGCGCCCTGGAGCGCGCCGGCGGCGGGAGCGAAGGCGGGGCGCGCTTACCTGTACTCGGGCCGCGACGGCGAGCTGCTGGCGGAGCTCGAGGGCGAGCGCGCCGGCGACCAGTTCGGCAGCACCGTCGGGGGCGCACACGGCATGTTCCTCGTCGGCGCTCCGCAGGCGGGCGAGGGCCAGCGCGGCCGCGTGTACGCCTACCGCTTCGAGGACGGCGCACCGCAGCTCGCGTTCACGGTCGACTCGGACAGGACCTGCGTGCAGCTCGGCGCGATGTTCGTCTCCGTCGTCGGCGACGTGAACGGCGACGGGACCCACGACGTCTACAGCTCCGACTGGCAGAGCGCGGGCGCCACGGGCCGCGTGCTCGTGAACTCGGGCACCGACGGCGCGCTGTTGCACGACCTGCGCGGCGAGACCGCCGGCGACGGCTTCGGTATCGGCACCGCCGAGGCGGGCGACGTGAACGGCGACGGCTGCGACGACCTCGTGATCGGCGCGTGGCAGAGCCGCGCCGGCGGTGCGCAGTCGGCGGGTCGCACGTACCTCTACTCCGGGAAGACCGGGGAGCTCCTGCGCACCTGGACCTGCACGCTCGCGGCCGAGACCTTCGGCTTCGACGCGACGGGCCTCGGCGACGTCGACGGCGACGGTGCGATCGACTTCCTGATCACCTCGGCCCAGAGCAACGTCGCCGGCAAGAGCGCCGGCCGCGTCCTGATCCTCGCGGGCGAGCCGCCCGCGGCAAAGGAAGCGGGCGCGTCGGACGGTTAGACTCGAGGGCGTGCAGCGACCCGCCCTCTCCCGCCGCAACGTTCTGGTCGGCGCCACGGCCGCGGTCGCCGGCGTCGCGCTGGACGCCTTCGGCATCGAGCCGCACTGGCTTCGCGTGCGCCGGCACGACGTGCCGCTCCCCGGGCTCCCCGCTTCACTGGAGGGCTTCTCGATCGCGCAGATCACGGACGCTCACTTGACCGGACTCGGAGCGGTCGAGGAGGCGATCGTGGCCGCACTCCGACGCGCGCGGCCGGAGCGGATCGTCCTGACCGGGGATCTGCTGGACCACACCGACCGCCTCGGAGACCTCGCGGAGCTCTGCAGCCAGCTCGGCGAGCTCGGCGCGAGCGTGGTGGCGACGCTCGGGAACTGGGAGCACTGGGGCGCCCTCTCGCTGTCCGAGCTCGAGCGCACGTACGCGCGCAGCGGCGCGCGGCTGCTCGTGAACGACTGGTTGGACGGAAGCGAGACCGGCGTGGCCCTGTACGCGACCGACGACGGCCTGGCCGGAACGCCGAGGCTGCCGGCTTCGACACCCTCGGCCGCGGTCGAGGTCCTGATGACGCACAGCCCCGCCTACGTCGACGAGGCCCCCGGCGCCGCGCGCGAGTTCGATCTCTGCCTCTCCGGCCACACCCACGGCGGCCAGATCCGCGCGGGCTTCTTCGCGCCGCTCGTGCCCCCGGGCAGCGGCCGGTTCGTCGCCGGCTGGTACGACACGCGCATGGGCCCGCTGTACGTCAGCTCGGGAACGGGAACCAGCATCGTGCCGGCGCGCTTCTGCTGCCGCCCCGAGCTGCCGATCTTCACGCTCGTGCGCGGTTGACCCGCGTCAGAGCCCCAGGAGGTCTCCCGCGGTGCTGGAGAGCGGAGCGAAGGTGACCGTCTCGAACACGTCGCCGGAGGTGAACGAGAATCCACCGGTCCAGAGGTTCAGCGCTCCGGTGTTGACGGCACCGTGGTCGATCAGCTCGCCCCCGCCGAGCACGTCGAGGACCCCGTCGCCCGTCACGTCGGCGAGCTGGATGCCCGGCGCCGCCTGACCGAGCTGGTCGTTCACGAGCGGCGACTGGACGCGCAGCGTCGTCTGGAAGGACCCGCCGTCGAAGAACTGCGGATCGCCGGACCAAGCGTACAGCGCGCCGCAGTTGACGACTCCGTTCGGGTCCGCGAAGCGCGCCGCGACCAGCAGGTCGGTCCGGCCGTCGTCGTCCAGGTCGCCGAAGCGGATGCTCGGCCCGCGCGCGTCACCGAGGCGGTCGTCTTCCATCGCGCCCGGTACGAACAGCGTCTCCTCGGAGAAGCCGAAGTTCGGCCCGCCCTGGAGGACCAGCAGGGCTCCGGCGTCCTGAGTGCCCATGGGGTCGGCCCACTGCGCGCCGACGACCACGTCGCGGTAACCGTCGTCGTCCAGGTCCGCGAACTGGATGCCGGTGCCGTCGGGTCCGCCGACCAGGCCGAGGCGATCGCCGTCGGTGGAGCTGGACAGCACGTGGCCGCTCGCGTTCGAGGGGAACGAGTCGAACGAGCCGACGGTCCGGAACACGTAGACGGCCCCGCTGTTCACCACGTTTCCGAAGTCCGCGAGCTGCGCGCCCGCGATCACGTCGAGCCGCCCGTCGCCGTCGACGTCCTCGACCTGCATCCCCTGGCCCGAGCAGAAGCCCAGGCGGTCGCCGGCAGTGCTCCCACCGGAGAGCTCCACGGAGGCTCCGAACTGCGAGCCGCCGTTCCATTGCGCCCCACCCTCCCAGATGTACAGCGCACCGGTGTCCCCGATGGAACCCGATCCGGTGTCGGCGTGCTGCGCGCCCGCCAGAACGTCGAGGACACCGTCGTTCGAGAGTTCCGCGACGCGGATCCCCTGTCCGGCGACCGAACCGAGCTGATCGCCGGGCTCGCTCCCGCCCTCGAGCGTCGCGCTGACGTCGCGCGTGCCCGTCTGCGTCGGCCCGCCCGCCCACACGTGCACGAAGCCGACGTCGCCCTGCGGCGGGAAGTCCCGATCCCCGAGCTGGGAGCCCGCGACCACGTCGAGGTAGCCGTTCCCCGTGACGTCCGCGAGGATCACGCCCTGGCCCGCGGAGAACCCGATCTGATCGCCGGGCATGGCGCTGAACCGGACGAACGTCGCGTCCGGCGGCGGCCCGCCGAGGATCAGCGGTCCGCCGTGCCAGGCGAGCACGGCCCCGACCTCGGGCACGCCCGCCACGTCGCTCAGTTGCCCCGCCGCGACGACGTCGAGGCGTCCGTCGCCCGTCAGATCCGCAAGCTGAACGCCCTGACCCGCCGCGAAGCCCAGCTGATCGCCCGCGGCGGCGTCGGTGCCGCTCGAGAACGCGTGCAGGATGGAGTCGGGGTCGAGCAGGCCGGTGAGCCCCGCCCCACCCTCCCACACGTACACGGCGCCGAGGTTCGCGATGAGCGCGACGTCGGCGAGCTGGCAGCCGACGACGACGTCGAGGATCGAGTCGCCCGTGACGTCGCCGAGCTGGATGCCCTCGCCGGACGCGAAGCCGAGCCGATCGCCCGCGACGGCCTGCGAGTCGGTCAGGGTCGCCGTCGGAGGCGGAGTCCCGACCAGCCCGGACCCGCCGGCCCACACGTAGACGGCCCCGGCGTTGACGGCGCTCGTGTCCGCTTCGCTGGACCCCACGACCACGTCGTCGATGCCGTCGCCGGTCACGTCGCCGAAGCGAATCCCGGAGCTGCCGAGCTGGTCGCCGTCAGCCGCGAACGGAATCGCGAGCGTCGCCTGCGGCGGACCGCCGAAGAGTCCCGGTCCCCCCTGCCAGACGTGGACCGCGCCCGCGTCGAGAACTCCGCCCTCGTCGGAGAGCTGCGCCAGGATCACGAGGTCGAGCGTCGCGTCCCCGACGACGTCCACGAGGTGGATGGCCTGACCCGCGGCCCAGCCCAGGCGGTCGCCCGGTGCGGCGGCGGGGATCGTGAGCTCCGCGAACGGCGTCGCGTTCGGGTTCGCGCCCCCCTCCCAGACGTAGACCGCGCCTGCGTTCACGACGGGACCGACGTCGGCGAGGTTCGCGCCGCCGACGACGTCCGCGATGCCGTCGCCGGTCACGTCGCCCGTCAGGAGGGTCTCCCCGGCGCTCTGCACCTCGACGTCCAGATGGAAGCTCGTCGACGCGCCCGACGGCGTCGACTGCGCACGGAAGAGGAGGCGCACGCGCTCCGGCGTACCCGGCGGCACGACCCAGCGCATCTCCGCCGTGGCGGAGCCCGTCCCCGTCGCGGGATGGAACACGAGCCCCGGCGGCGGGTTCAGGAGCGTCAGGGTCACGGAACCGTTCTGGGAGTGGCTCGCGCGCGCGGCGAAGCGCACCTCCTGCCCGATGCAGACGCGCTTCGGCGTGCGCGCGTCGAAGGCCACGCGGGGCGGAACGGCGCGGCGCTCGAGCTCGCCGGAGAGCGCCGCGACTCCCTGGGCTCCCACGCTCGCGACCAGAACGAAGATCGACACCACCACGGCCGCGAGGATCGCTACCCGGACTCTCATGACATCTCCTGGATACGGGACTCGGCGGGGAGACTCCTGCGAGTCGGATCCCCGGCACGTTGTCCGCATCGCACGCGGGTCCAGGTCACGGCGGGCGAGAAAACCTCGGCGGTGCTGGCACGACTCCGACGCCCCTTGCGCCAGGTCTCTCGAACGGAACGAGCGGGCCCTCCACGTGGGAGACGCCCGGGTAGAGCTCGGTCCGAACTCGAATCCAACACCACGCAACACAAGAGGTTTGCAATGCAGGTCACCCGGAAACAGCTCCTCGGTCTCGTCCTCGTCGGCTTCACCGGTATCGCGGCGACCACCGGCTTCTCGCAGGGAACCCGCGGCTCCGTGCTGCCGCCGCGCGTCGACGTCGCCATGGACGGTCTCAGCTTCTCCTTCGAGGGCGCCGTCAACGAGGCCGGCTTCCCGGCCGAGGGCACGCCGTTCGTCATCTCGGGCTACATCTATCCCGGCGGCACGTTCGCGCGCTACGGCTCGCTCAGTGGCACGAACGCCGACGGCTCTCCGGAGTTCCCCGAGGAAGTCATCGGCACCTGGATCTGCCGCGGATGGCACCTGCAGGACGGCGACGCCGTCACCGGCCCGGTCGTCGCGACGACACAGATCTTCGACCTCGACACCGAGCGCCCCGGCAGCCAGACGGTGATCACCGAGGGCATCGAGCTCGCCGACTTCAACGTGCCGTTCCGGCGCGCCATCACCGGCGGCACGGGCGCCTTCTCAGGCCTCACCGGCGAGCACGGTCAAGCCTACGTCGGCAACGGCGTGAACGCCTCCGGCGGCTTCAACGCGACCTTCATCTTCTAGCCCGGACTGTTCACGAGGACGCAGCTCGAAGGTCGACGAGTCCGCGCGCGCCTTCGGGCGGGTGCGGACTCTCTTCATCCGGGGACGAGGTCGGCGAACACGAAGCCGTCGCGATCCACGACCTCGCCGACCGACACGGGGATCGGGTGCGCGAACATCGGGCCCGCGTGCACGAAGGTGTGGAACTCGCCGTTCTCACCGCACGGGTCGACGTCCGCCGGCAAGTCGCGCAGCAGGTCGCCGTCGAAGGCCCGGCCCGCGAACGAGGGGTCGAGCTTGCGGGAGTCGACGCAGGCGAGGTGCGCGCGCAGGCCGGCGGCGATCATCTCGTCCGCCAGGGCCCGCGTGTCGCGGCCGAACAGCGGGAAGAGCGGCTCGAGCGGCGTCTCGGCGAGCATCTCCTCGCGGTAGCGGCGCACGTCCTCGAGGTACAGGTCGCCGAACGCCACGGCCTGAACGCCCGCGGCCACGGCGCGCTCGCAGGCGGCGGCCATGCGCGCCTCGTACTCGCCGTTCGGGCACGGATAGGGCAGGTCGACCTCGATCGCGGGCAGCCCGACGGCGCGCGCCTGGGCGCGGAGCAGCTCGCGCCGCACGCCGTGCATGGCCACGCGCTCGGCCTCCTCGTTCAGCGTCGTCAGCAGACCGACGACCTCGACCTGCGCGTCGCGGCGCAGCTCGTGGAGCGCCCACGCGGCGTCCTTGCCCGAGCTCCACGAGAGCCAGACCCTCACGCCGACCTCACGGCTGGTACGGCGACTCGAGCGTCGTCGTGAACGTCGGCCCCGCGAGCGTTTCGACCGCACTGCGCGAGAGCGGGGACGCCTTGAGGGCCTGCGGGCTCTGCAGCCACGCGCCGAACTGGTCGTCGTACACCGGCTGGCGCAGGTCGCTCGCCGGGTTCTCGAACGCACCCCCGGCCAGCAGCGAGCGCGTCGCGTCCGGCGCCGCCGGCTCGACGACCTGCGTGTAGGACTGCTGGAACTGCGAGAGGATCGTCTCGCCGAACGCGACCGTGACCGGACCGCGCACGGATGACGCCGACGAGTCCAGGGACGGGAAGCCCTCGAGGTCCACCCAGCCGGGCACGTTCGCCACGAGGTGTACGGTCTGGAACCAGTTGGCCCAGCCGGCGGGCGGCCCCATGCGCGTGTTGGCGAGGCGCCAGCCCTCGGC
>CAYGPA010000291.1:0-7219 GCA_964351535.1 uncultured Planctomycetaceae bacterium | reverse complement strand
CACGAGGCGATCCGGGAGCGCATCCGGCACTGAGCCCGCCGGAGCCCCGCGTCCGGCTCTCCCCGTTCCGCGTCCGCGGCTTCGCGCCTCCGCCTCCGCCTCCGGGGCCTCGCCCAGCTCGAGGGGCGCGGGCCCGGCTCCTCCGGGGAAGCTCCGGCACTCCTTCCCGCCGACCGAAAGGCCTGCTACGATGGTCGGCCACCCTGCCCCCGGCGAAGGCTCGGGAAGGGCCGCAACAGCGCCTGGTGACTGCCCTAAACCCAATGGGGGAGAACATTTACGCTCAGGAGAGTCGATGACGTCGGGGTCCATCCGGATCCGCGGTGCGCGGCAGAACAACCTGCGTGGCGTCGATGTCGAGATTCCCCGGGACCGGCTGACGGCCGTGACCGGGGTCTCGGGGTCCGGGAAGTCCTCCCTCGCCTTCGACACCCTCTTTCGAGAGGGCCAGCGCCGCTTCCTCGAGACGCTGTCGGCCTATGCGCGCCAGTTCCTGGGGCGCATGGAGAAGCCCGACGTCGAGGCCGTCGAGGGCCTGTCGCCCGCGATCGCGGTCGACCAGCGCACGACCAGCCGCGGGGCGCGCTCCACGGTCGGCACGCTGACCGAGGTCGTCGACCACCTGCGGGTCCTGTTCGCGCGCGCGGGCACGGCCCACTGCGCCTCCTGCGACCTGCCGCTGCAGTCCCAGACGCCCGAGGGCATCGTGCAGCAGGTCCTGCGCGAGGAGGCCGGCCGACCCGTCCTGGTCCTCGCCCCGCGCATTCGCGACCGCAAGGGCCACCACCGGCCCGCGATCGAGGAGATCGCCCAGAAGGGCTTCGTCCGCGTGCGCGTCGACGGCGAGGTCCTGCGCACCGAGGAGGTCCCCGAGCTCGCGCGCTACAAGCGCCACACGATCGAGATCGTGGTGGACCGCCTGAAGCCCAGCCCCGAGCACCTCCCGCGTCTGCGCGAGGCCATCGAGCAGGCCGTGGATCTCGGCGGGGGGGACGTGGTCCTCGCGACGGAGAGCGGCGATCGCGGGTACTCGACGCAGCGCACGTGTCCCGGCTGCGGCGCGGACGCTCCGCCGCTCGAGCCGCGCCTGTTCTCGTTCAACTCGCCCCACGGCGCCTGCCCGCGCTGCGACGGCCTCGGTCGGCTGCAGGCTCCCACCGAGTCGCGCCTCGTGCCGGATCCCGCGCTCTCGATCCGCGAGGGCGCGCTGGCGGTCACGCGCAAGAGCGGCGGCGCGCTGCTCTTTCCCAAGGTGGACTTCCGCTTCCTCGACCAGGTGGCCGAGGCCCACGGCTTCGACCTCGACACGCCGTGGAGCGAGCTCTCCCGCGCCGCGCGCCGCGTCGTGCTGCACGGCTCCGGCGACCAGCGCTTCGAGGACCACGCGTCCTGGAACGGCCAGCGCTACCAGGGCTCCGTGACCTGGCGCCGACGGTTTCGCGGCGTGATCCCCGCGCTGGAGCGCGCGCACCGCGCGGCGCGCAAGCAGGTGCGCAAGTACCTCAGTCTCACGCCGTGCGAGGAATGCGAAGGCAGCCGGCTGCGCCGCGAGGCGCGCGCGGTGCGGCTCGGCGGCCGGCGCCTGCACGAGCTCTCGGCCCTCTCCGTCACCGAGCTGCGCGGCGTGCTGGGGGACATGACGCTCTCCAAGCGCGAGGCGCGCATCGCGCGCGACCTGCTCGTGGAGATCGAGCGCCGCCTGGGCTTCCTCGTCGACGTCGGGCTGGACTACCTGACCCTCGAGCGCTCCGCCGACACGCTGTCCGGCGGCGAGGCGCAGCGCATCCGGCTCGCGGCCCAGCTCGGCGCGGGCCTGCAGGGCGTGCTGTACGTGCTCGACGAGCCCTCCATCGGACTGCACCACCGCGACCACGGGCGCCTGCTCGAGGCGCTGCGCAAGCTGCGCGACGCCGGGAACACCGTGGTCGTCGTCGAGCACGACGAGGCGACCCTGCGCGCCGCCGACCACCTGATCGACGTCGGTCCGGGAGCGGGCAGCCACGGCGGCGAGCTGGCGGGCGTCGGGACACCGGCCGACGTGGCGAAGCTGGATACGCCGACGGGCCGCTTCCTGCGCGGCGAGCTCTCGATGCCGGCCCCGGACGAGCGCCGCCCCGGCAACGGCGACCGCCTGGTCGTCCGCGGCGCGCGCGCCTTCAACCTGAAGGGCGTCGACGTGAGCATCCCGCTGGCGACGCTCACGGCCGTCACGGGCGTCAGCGGCTCGGGGAAGTCGACGCTCGTCAACCGCATCCTGCTGCGCGCCGCGCTGCGCCACCTCGAACGCGAGACCGAGGATCCCGGCGAGTGCGACGGCGTCGACGGGCTCGAGCACGTCGGCGACGTCGTGTGCATCGACAGCAAGCCGATCGGCCGCACCCCGCGCTCCAACCCGGCGACCTACACCGGCGCGCTGACGCCGATCCGCGACCTGTTCGCGAACTTGCCCGAGGCCAAGCTGCGGGGCTACAGCAAGTCGCGCTTCTCGTTCAACGTCGCCGGCGGCCGCTGCGAGGCCTGCGGCGGCGCCGGCGCGCAGCTCGTCGAGCTGCAGTTCCTCGCGCCCGTGACCGTGGTGTGCGAGGACTGCGGCGGCGCCCGCTTCCAGCAGGAGACGCTCGACGTGCGCTATCGCGAGCACTCGATCGCCGACGTGCTCGAGATGACCGTGGAGGAGGCCTACGAGCTCTTCCGCGACCATCCCAAGATCGCGCGGCCGCTCGAGCACCTCGTGACGATCGGCGTCGGCTACCTGCGCCTGGGGCAGCCCTCCACGACGCTCTCGGGCGGCGAGGCCCAGCGCGTGAAGCTCGCCACGCACCTGCAGAAGCGCACGCGCGCCCACACGCTGTACGTGCTCGACGAGCCGACCACGGGCCTGCACCAGCTCGACGTGCAGCGGCTCGTCGGCGCGCTGCAGGAGCTCGTCGACCGCGGGCAGTCGGTGCTGGTCATCGAGCACAACCTCGACGTGGTGCGCGCGGCGGACCACGTCATCGACCTCGGGCCGGAGGGCGGTGCCGGCGGCGGCCGGCTGATCGCCAGCGGCACGCCCGAGGAGGTCATGGCCGTCAAGGCCTCCCACACCGGCCAGGCTCTCGGGACGCCGCTCGCGAAGGCGCGCAAGCGATCGCGCTCCGCGGCGCGTTCGAAGGCCCCCGCCGCGGCCCCGACGCACATCGAGGTCCACGGTGCGCGGACCCACAACCTGAAGAACGTCGACGTGCGCATCCCGCGCGACGCCCTGACGGTCGTCACCGGTCCCAGCGGGTCGGGCAAGAGCTCGCTCGCCCTCGACACCATCTACACGGAGGGGCGGCGCCGCTTCGTCGAGTCGCTCTCCACCTACGCGCGGCAGTTCCTCGGCACCAAGGACCGGCCGCCGGTCGAGCGCATCGACGGGCTGGGCCCCTCGGTCGCGGTCGAGGCCGGCACGGTGCGCGGCGGGCCGCGCTCGACCGTGGCGACGACCACGGAGATCCACGACCACCTGCGCGTGCTGTGGGCGCGGGCCGGCACCCCGCGCTGCCCCGAGCACGGTCGACCGCTCGAGCGCCGCGACGCCAGCGGCGTGGCGCGCGCCATCGTGCGCGAGCTCGACGGATCGCGCGGCTGGATCGTGGCGCCGATCTTCGGTCCGCTGAGACCGCCGGTGGAGACGATGTCCAAGGAGCTCGCGCGCCGCGCGGAGAGCTGGAAGACGGCGGGCTTCCTGCGCATGCTCGTGGACGGCAAGGAGCACCGCCTCGACGCCAAGCTCCCGCGCATCGGCATGTCGGCGCGCGTCGACCTCGTGGTCGACCGCCTGTCCTTCGCGAGCAGCTCGCGCGCGCGCATCGCCGAGGCCGTCGAGCAGGCCGAGGGGATCAGCGGGGGCCTCGTGGCGGCGATCGCGAAGGGCGGTGAGCGCCTCGAGCTCGCCACGCGCGGAGCCTGCCCGGAGTGCGGGTTCGTCTGGAGCACGCCGATCGAGCCGCGCCACTTCTCCTTCAACACGCACTCCGGCGCCTGCCGCGAGTGCGACGGGCTGGGGCGCACGCTGCGCTGCGATCCGGAGCGCCTCGTGTCGGATCCGGACCGCAGCCTCTTCGACGGTGCGATCGGCGGCAAGTTCGGTCGCTACCTCACGAAGGGCAAGGGGTATTACGAGCACCTGCTGCGCACCGTCGGGAGCTCGCACCGGTTGAAGCTCGACAGGCCCTTCTCCGAGCTGCCCGCCGCGGCGCAGGCCCTCCTGCTGCACGGCAAGGGCGCGCGCAAGACCTACGACGTGCGCATCGAGCGCAGCACGCGCAACGCCGAGCTCGAGGAGAGCTTCACGGCCGAGTGGCCGGGCCTCTGCGGGCAGGTGGACGCCTGGTACGGGCGCGCCGAGGACCCGGAGTGGATCGGCGTGCTCGAGACGGTCATGCGCCAGAGCACGTGCGGCGCCTGCGGCGGGGACCGGTTGACCTCCGAGGCCGCGGCCGTGACGATCGGCCGCACCCGCCTGCCGGAGCTCCAGCGCCAGACCGTCGAGGAGGCCCTCGCCTGGGCGAGGAAGCTGCGCCTGCCCAAGGCGCGGCGAGACGCCGTCGCGCCGGTGCTGGCCGAGGTGACCGCGCGCCTCGAGCTGCTCGAGCGCGTCGGCCTCGGCTACCTCACCCTCGAGCGCTCCACCTCGACGCTCTCCGGTGGCGAGGCGCGGCGCGTGCGGCTCTCCGCCAGCCTGGGGTCGCAGCTCGTGGGCGTCTGCTACGTGCTGGACGAGCCCACCGTCGGATTGCACCCCGGGGACGTCGCGCGGCTGACCGACGCGCTGCTCGAGCTGCGCGACCGCGGCAACACCGTGCTGGTGGTCGAGCACGACGAGCACTTGATGGAGCGCGCCGACTGCATCGTCGACATGGGTCCGGGGGCCGGACGCCTGGGCGGGCAAGTCGTCGCCTGCGGCGAGCCCGCGCACGTGCGCGCGCAGGCCGACTCGCTGACCGGCGCGGCGCTGCGCGGCGAGCTGGTGCCGCAGCGCGAGCGCGCCACCGGCGCGGGCGACCTCGCGTTCCGCCTGCGCGGCGCGCGCCAGAACAACCTCACCGGCGTGGACTTCGAGGCCCGCTTCGGGCGCCTCACGGGGGTCTGCGGTCCCTCGGGTTCGGGCAAGAGCACGCTCGTGCTGGACACCCTCGTCCCCGCGCTCCAGGGCGAGTCTCCGCAAGGGCGCTGGCGCAAGCTCGAGGGCTCGCGCGCGCGCTCCCTGCGCACGGTGGTCGTCGATGCCACGCCCATCGGCCGCACGCCGGCCAGCGTCCCGGCGACCTACAGCGGGCTCCTCGATCCCCTGCGCGACCTGTACGCGCGAACCGCCGACGCGCGCGTGCGCGGATTCGGCCCGGGCCACTTCTCGTTCAACGGCACGCGCGGGCGCTGCCCGGCCTGCGAGGGCAAGGGCGCCACGCGCGTCGAGATGCAGTTCCTGGCCGACCTCTGGCTCGTCTGCGAGGAGTGCGACGGCCGCCGCTATCGCGCGGAGGTGCTCGAGGTGCGCCACCGCGGCAAGTCGATCGCCGACGTGCTCGACATGTCGGTCTCGGAGGCGCTGGAGTTCCTCGCCCACCAGCCGCGCTGCGCCGCCGTGCTGCAGTCGCTGCAGGACGTCGGCCTCGGCTACCTGCCCCTCGGGCAGAGCTCGACCACGCTGTCGGGCGGCGAGGCCCAGCGCGTCAAGCTCGCCTCCGAGCTCCTGGAGCCGCACGACGCGGCGCGCAGCGTGATCGTCCTCGACGAGCCGACCACCGGCCTGCACGCATCGGACGTCTCGTGCCTCGTCGCCGTCCTGGACGCGCTGGCCCGGCGCGGGCACGCCGTCGTGGTCGTGGAGCATCACACGGGCCTGCTCGGCGTGTGCGACACGCTGGTCGAGCTGGGACCCGGCGGAGGGGGCGCCGGCGGCCGCGTGATCGCCGTCGGGACGCCCGCGGAGCTCGCAACGAACCCCGAGAGCCGCACGGGCCCCTGGCTACCCCGTCCGCAGACGCCCAGGGCGCGCAAGGCCTCCAGGACTCCGCTCGGCAAGCGCCGCACCCGGCCCGAGGAGGTGGCGCCGTGAGGCCGGACAACCCCCTGATCGTGCAGAGCGACCGCTCGCTGATGCTGCACACCGTCATCTCGGTGCTGGACGAGAAGGGCCAGCCGCGCAAGGACCCGAGCGGCCAGCCGATGACGCAGGAGCACCCGCGCTTCGCCGCCGCGCGCGACGCGCTGGCGGCCTTCGCGGAGCTGGAGAAGAGCCCCGACTACCTGCACACGTACCGCGTCACGCCGGTCTCCGTCTGGAACGCGGCCGCGATCGGGATGACGGCCCAGGACATCGTGGAGCTGCTCGAGAGCTTCGCCTGCGTGCCCGTGCCGCGCAACGTGGCCACCGACATCCGCGAGTGGATGGAGCGCTACGGCCTGCTGCGCATCGAGCGGCGCGACGGTCCGGACGGACCGCGCTACGAGCTCGTCGCGCGCGACCCCGACGCGCTCGCCGACGTGCTGGGACACGAGAGCGTGCGCAAGCTGCTGCAGATCGACGACGGCGGACGCGTGTGGCTCGACAGCCTCGAGCGCGGGACGCTCAAGCAGGTCTTGATCAAGATCGGCTTCCCCGTCGACGACCGCGGCGGGTACCTCGACGGCGACGCGTTCCCGATTCCGCTGCGCGCCGTCACGCGCTCGGGGCGCGAGTTCTCGCTGCGGCCCTACCAGCGCGGCGCGGCCGAGGCCTTCCACGCGGGCGGCAGCGTCCTGGGCGGCAGCGGCGTCATCGCGCTGCCCTGCGGGGCCGGCAAGACGGTCGTCGGGCTCTCGGTGATGGAGCTCGTCGGAACGAAGACGCTGATCCTGACCACGAACACCGTCGCCGTGCGCCAGTGGCGCAACGAGATCCTCGACAAGACCGAGCTGACCGAGGCCGACGTCGGCGAGTACACCGGGGACGAGAAGGTCGTCCGCCCGGTCACGATCACGACCTACCAGATGCTGACCTGGCGACGCAGCAAGACCGACGTGTTCGAGCACTTCGGCCTGTTCTCCAGCGAGAACTGGGGACTCGTGATCTACGACGAGGTGCACCTCCTGCCCGCCCCGATCTTCCGCGTCACGGCCGACCTGCAGGCCCGCAGGCGCCTCGGACTGACGGCCACGCTGGTGCGCGAGGACGGCAAGGAGGACGAGGTGTTCTGCCTGATCGGTCCGA
>CAYGPA010000290.1:0-7224 GCA_964351535.1 uncultured Planctomycetaceae bacterium | reverse complement strand
CGTGGCCCGCCGCGAGGATCGCCGGTCGCTTGCGGCGCGCGAGAGCCTGCAGCAGGTGCGCGGCGTTCGCCCCGATGCGGCGCGCCGTCGAGCGCGGCTCGCCGCTCTTCGCGAACAGCGTCCCCGCACCCTCGAGCAGCGGGAGCCTCCCCGAGCCGCTCGCGGCGTTCCACCCGGCGAGCGCCTTCTTCGACGTCCGCTTCAAGAGGCGCGGGAGGTCGACGAGGCGGAGCTCCAGGCCGAGCTCGTCCGCCAGGCGCTGCGCGAAGAAGCAGCGCTCGCCCGCGTCGGCTCCCAGCAGCGCCACGCGCGCCAGCTTGCCGTGACGGATGCGCTCGACGAGGGGTGCGACGACCGCCGGGGGCCGCGCCGGGGCGCGACGCGGGACGCGCTCGCCCGGACCCTGCGGGCCGAGCGGATCCTTGGGGCTGCCGGTCATCTCCTCCCGCCGCGCGCTGTCGCGCGGCCGCGTCAGGCTACTCCCCGCCCGGGCCGGCTGTCGAGGACGCGGCGCTCGCCGCGGGCGCGAACCAGGCCGTGCGCAGGTCGGGAGGATCGACGACCAGCAGGCCTTCGACGCCGGCCTCGACCCGCAGCGAGAGGCGCGTGGCACAGCGTGGAAAGCCGAGCTCGTCGGCGGACACCGCGACGGCGGCGAGACGCGGTCCGGTCGGGAACTGCACCGCGAGCTCGCCGTCGACCGCCTGCACGACGATGCGCTGACGCCCGTCGCCGTACGACCCCTCCCAGCGCGCGCGCTGGGCCTCCGTCAGCGCGACGGCGGCAGGCAGCGGCTCGCGCTCGAGGCGCAGCCGACGGTTGCGCTGGTCGAAGGTGAGCGCGCAGCCCCGGAGCAACGAGTAGCCGATGAGCCGCTTGGTCGCGCTCGTTCCCTCGGAGAAGCTCGCGAAGACGGCGTCGAACTCGAGCCCCCCGAAGGCGATGGACTCGTCGACGTACGCGCCGCGGATCGTGTACGAGTTGTAGACCGTCCGCGCCCTGCCGATGACGCGGGCCTCGCCGTGGGTCACGAGGTCCTCGAGATCCGAATCCAGGAGCCGCAGCCCGATCTCCGCGCCGGTGTCGAGACCGAAGGTCCGCTCGCGGCTGCCGATCCGGACCTGCACGTCGGGCACGTTGCCGAAGTACTCGAAGGACGTCACGCCCGGTCCCGGGTCGAGCTCTCCGCGCCCGAGCACGATGCGCTCGCGGGGATAGTCGACGGTCAGGAGCAGGTCACGGAACAGCGGAAAGCCCAGCAGGCCCTGCAGCGAGCCCCCCTTCGAGGTCGGGACGTGGTCGTAGTCGTCGACGAGCGCGCGCAGGTCGCGGAACGTCGCCGCGCCGAAGCGCAGCTCGTCGATGCCGACGTACTCGACCGTCCGCGTGGTGACCCCGTCGCTGTTGCGCCCGGTCCCGACGACCTCGAGCCCGAGCTCCGCCGCCAGGTCGTCGTCGATGCAGACCTGCGCCCCGGCGTAGGTGTCGAGCTGGAACCGAAACGGGCCGCGGTCGCCGAGGAACACCTCGACGTCGGTGTGCTTGCGGGACGTGTCCATGGGCACGACCACCTCGTCCCCGTCGAACGGGAGCTCGGCCTGCACCGGCGGCGCAGCGGCTTCCGGCGCGCTCCCGGACCAGGAGGCCGCGGCGAGGAGGAGCCACAGGGAGGTCGGGGTCATCGGATTCGGCCTCGGGCTCGGGGGTCCACCGGGGAGGAATACGCAGCGGGAGAGGGAAGCTCGCGCTCCAAGTCCCGGACTCGAGAGGAACGGCGGGAAGCCGGGCCGCAACGGCCCCGCTCACCGGCGCGCGAGCGCCTGCGGGCGGGGCGTGACCGCGGTACGTCAGGGCCGGATCACCGGCTTCTCGCCGGGGACGAGCTCGAGCGGGGCGCGCCGCACCTCCACGTCGTCGCGGTAGAGCACGAGCGTCGTGGCGGCATCGGTGACCGCGAGGGAGCCGGTGCGACCCTCGACCAGCGGGTGGCGGGGACCGTCGCGGCGCCCGTTGCCGTGGTACTCGCTGATGGTCTGCTCGACCCCCGCGGCGTCGAGGACCGCGAGCGTGTCGGCCTCGCTCGCGTCGGCCAGCTCGACCTGGAAGTGACAGCGCCGACCCACGGTGATCTCGAGGTCCTCGAAGTCCTCGCCGACCATGTGCTCCAGGCCGCCCTCGACCCCGCGGCCCCACTCGAGCGGGATCGTCTCGGAGCCGTCGATGCGCAGGTAGGCGAGGTGCCTGGGCACGTCGCGGACCTCGAAGCGCCCGTCCGGGTCGGTGACCACGGACTCGGTCGTCTCGTGTTGCGTGCTGATCACCCGACCGCCCACGCGGGTCCGGAACGCGTCGCACATCGGGAAGACGTGCACGCCTTCGACCGGCTCGCCCCGGCGGTCGACGATGCGCCCGCGCAGCACCTCGAAGGTCCCGTCGCTCGGCACGACGAGCTCGACGTTCGTGCGACCCGCGGGCACGTCGGGGCGTACGACGCGCAGGAGCGTCGCGGGATCCATGGCCTCGAGCGAGTAGGCGCGGTCCAGCAGGCCGTCGATGCGGAAGCGGCCCTCGGCGTCGGTCGAGACGGTGTTCCAGCCGGGCTGGAGGCCGGCCATCTCGCTCTCGAGGTGGGTCGAGCGCGGTCGCTCGCTCGCCGCGGGGTCGCCGAGGGCGCCGAAGAAGGTCGGATCCCCGACCCAGACGCGCAGGCCCTCGAGCGGCTCGCCCTCGGCGTCGACGACGCGTCCGCTGATCGACAGCGCCTCGCCGCCGAGGCGCAGCACGACGCGGTCGGGCCACTCCGGCGCGCCGTCCTCCCCGACGGGTGCGCGGAAGCTCGCCGGGAGGAACCCCGCGCGGACGGCCTGGAGCTCGTCGGCCGTGAAGTCCGGCATCCAGCGGCGCACCAGGTTGTTGTAGACGTCCTCGCGGCCGAGGTCGAAGCGGAACCTGCCCTGCTCGTCGGTCACGACGGTGTCGAACCCGTGGGACACGCGCGCCCCCTCGACCGGCGAACCGAGCGCGTTCACGACGATGCCCTGCAGGACGTCGCCCTGGAGGCGCGGGCGCCGCAGCACCAGCACCATGCGCTCGTCGGAGGCCGTCGGCGCGTCCTGCTCCGACGCGACGTACCCGGACAGGCCGACCGACAGTCGGGCGCCCTGGATCGCGGGGACGGAGAGCATCTCGAAGCGACCCTGTGCGTCGCTCCTGGCCGCGACCGGCAGCTCGCGACCGTCGTCGAGGATCGCGTCGAAGCGGCCGCGGAAGCCGGTGGGCAGCGCGACGCGCAAGGCGGCGCCTTCGAGCGGCAGCCCGGCCTCGTCGACCACGACCCCCGACAGGACGAGGCGCGGCGCGACGACGACGACCGCGTCGTGTCCGTCCCCGCGCGACTCGCCGCCCAGGACGGTGACGAAGCGCTCCTCGTCGACCAGGAGCAGCCCGGCGTATCCGGCGCCTGCGCCCTCGAGCTCGAAGCGGCCGGAGGAGTCGGTCACCCCGGCGGGGTCCAGGTCCGGCGAGGAGAGCTCCACCCCGCCGCTCGCGGAGGCTCGGGAGAGCCCCACGCGTACCCCCGCGACCGGACGCGAGTCGACGTCGATCACGCGGCCCCGGCAGACGCTCGGGTCCGGGGGAACCGGCGCGGCGTCGACGGGCTCGACGGGCGCCGCGGCGGCCACCACGGCGCGGTCGGACTCGGTCACCGCGGTCGGGGCGGGCGCCTCCGGCTCCTGCCGCGCGAGCTCGCGTTCCACCGGTCGGCTGCTGCGCGCGGCCTGTTCGGGCTCCGGCGGCGGCGCCGTTCCGCGGTCCGAGCCGACGACCCACGTCGTGACGCCGAGCGCGAGGAGAGCGAGGACGGAGAGGACGAGCTTGACGTTCACGACGGCGGCTCCTGCAGCGAGGGTGGAAGTGGACAGGAGACCCCCGGCCGCGCCCGCCGGATGGCGGGCGAGCGGCAGCAGGGCCAGAACCCACGTGCGTCCGTCGCCTCCGCTGTGCTCGTCGAGCCGCGCGCGCAGGCGCTCGAGGCCGCGCGCGAGGCGCGACTTCACGGTCGAGAGGGGCACGTCGAGCTCCGCGGCCATGCGCTTGGGCGCGTAGTCCTCGAAGTAGCGCAGCAGGATCGTCGAGCGATAGGGCTCCTCGAGCTCCATCACGGCGTCGACGAGCTGGCGCTGGGTCGCGACCTTCTCGAACAGCTCGAGCGCGGAGGCCAGCGCCTCCTCGCGCGCGGCGCCCAGCTCGCGCCCGCGGCGGCGATGGTCCCCGCGACGCCGCTGCGCCGCGAGGTTGCGCATCACCGTGGCGAGCCACCCGCGGACGGGCCGATCCGCCCGCGGCGGATGTTCGAGCGCGCGCACCCAGGTCTCCTGGGAGAGGTCCTCCGCAGCCTGCGCGTCGTGGACGAGCCGGCCGGCCAGCCGGCGCATCCAGCCGGCGTGCTGCAGCAGGTCCTCGGGCGCGAGCGTGTGGGGTCGACCGGACATGGTTCTGGGAGCGGACACGCCGCGCCGCCCGGGGAGGACGCGCCCGCTTCCGGATTATTTCACGCGCTACTCAGTCCTTGCGCGTGCCCGTCACCCCGCCGCCCTCGACGGCGCTCGCGCGCCCTCCACCTTCCCGGAGGAACGTCAGCGGCGGAATGTTCGGGTCCAGGCAGAAGAACTCCGACTCGGACCGCGGCCAGAGGTCGAAGTCCCCTCGACCCGGGATCGTGGCCACGAGCTTGTTCGCACCGGCCTCGATGACGAACACCATCCCGTTCTGGAACTCGTAGCGACCGGCGCAGGCCTCGAGCGCCGCGGCGGGCACCTGCACCGCGCCCTCGGGCGGTGCGGCCTCGACGCCGGGAGGCGGGGCGAAACGGATCGGGCCCGCGTCGACGCGCGTCAGGGTCACCTCGCGCCCGTTCAGGAAGTCGCTCCACGCGGCGCGCAGCTCGGGGATGCCCATCGGGGTCGCGTGCCCGGCGTTCTCGACGACGATCAGGTGGGCGTTGGGCAGGTGCTCCATCAGCTCGCGCGCGTTGCGCACCGGCGTGCGCGAGTCGAGGTCGCCGACGACGAAGAGGATCGGCACGTCGGAGTGCAGCGGGGCGCGAAACTCCGGCCCCAGGTCGCGCACGCCCCAGGCCTTCGCCGTCCCCGCGAAGGTCGACGTGACGGAGTCGCCGAGCAGGCACGTCGGCGCCTCGGCCGCGATCTGCGCCGCGCGCTCCTTCGACATGCCCGAGGCGGCGTCCATGGCCATGCTCATCGCCGACCAGACGCCGTCGGTGCGCCGCGACGCGAGCAGGCTGCGGGCGAGCTCCTCGAAGTCCCCCTGCTCCATGGCCAGGAGCTCGGCGGGCACCCGCGCAATGTCCTCGGCCCGCACGCCGATCTCCACGGCGAGGGCCTGCTGCACGTCGTACTTGCCGATGCCGACGCGCGTCCCGTCGACGTCCACGAAGACGGGCTCCTCCTCGAGGCGGTCCAGCACGGTCTCGACGAGCGCCAGGAAGTCGGGAATCGCCGCGCCGAGCTGCTCGTCGGCGGCGACGAGCTGCGCGATGCGTTCGAGGCCTTCCTGGGCGTAGCTCGGCAGCTTGACGGTGTGGTCGGGGCCCTCCGGACCCGCGAGCAGCGCGCGCGCGACGTGATCCCCGTGGCGACGGATCGTCGCCAGCGCGAGGTGCGTGCCGTAGCTCTCGCCCCACAGCGAGATCTTCTCGTAGGCGAGCGCGCGCCGTACGGCGTCGATGTCGTCGGCGCTCTCCTCCGTGTTGTAGCCGTCGAGGTCGACGCCCTCGGCGCGCCAGCGAGCCGCCTCCTCCCGGCAGACCTTCGCGATGCGCGCGAGCTCCTGCTCGGGATCCCCCGGCTCGCCCGGAGGCAAGCCGAACACCGTCGACGTCTCCAGGTTCGGGCGCGACAGCCCCACGCCGCGCTGGTCGATGCCGACGACGTCCCCACCGATCACCTCGAAGAAGCGCGCACCGCCGCCCTGCACGAAGCGACGCACGGCCTCGATGCTGGAGCCGCCCGGGCCGCCCGCGAGGAAGAAGACCGGCGGCCCGGGGTCTTCGAGCGGCGAGCGCACGCGCAGCACGGCCAGGGTGATCGCGCGGCTCTTCTCCGCGCGGCGATTCTCGGGCACCTCGAGGTGGAAGAGTTCGGCCGGCAGCTCGCTGCCGTCGCGGGCGCGCAGGACCTCCACCTCCGGCTCGGAGAGGGAGTCCTGGGCCGCGGCGAAGCCGGTCAGGAGGGACAGGAGGAGCGCCGAGGACGGTAGATACTTGGTATACATGCTCGGTATGTACGCTCGCCGAGCCCGGACGTTTCGCGCCGCGCGCATTTCGGGCTCCTGAAGGTCGAGCTGCCGCCACAAATCGTTTTCAGCAAGCTACTTGGGAGGAGCGGACGGCCTGCCCGGGCTCACGCCCCGGCGGCTGCGCGGAGCTGCTCCTGGAGCCCGAAGCGGTCTCCCAGCACCCACAGGTCCCGGCTCCGCCCCGCCTCGATCGTGAAGAGCGCCGCACCCGACCAGGCAACCCGGGCGCCCGTCGGCTCGAACCCCTCGAAGCGCGCCCGGTGCACGCCGCGGAACAGCATCTTCGCGAACACGCGGCCCTCCTGCGCGACGAGATCCTCGATCACGCACTCGTACTCGCCCAGCGCGCCGCGGACGTAGCGGTCCACTGGGCGAGAACGAGCGTCGCGCGCTCGCGCAGGTCGCCGCCGAGGCAGTCGACGGCGGCGTGGTGCAGGACCTGGTCGCCCGCGGCCACCAGGTGCGCGGGGGTGGACTCGACCCTCCGGAACTGCTCGCCGGAGGCGTCGAAGCCGTGGTCCTGGGTCCCCAGCACGCCGGGGGAGGGTTCGACCTGCGAGGACGCCCGGCGAGCCGCCGTGGCGCGGGCGAGGCCGGCGACGAGGACGCGGGCACGGTGGTCGATGGGGTCCGCGGTCATCCCGCAGAGTCCAACCGGCACGTGCGGTTCGAACGGCTCGCGACGGGCTCACCCCATCGACGTTCCGAGGCGTGAATCGTGTACAGGAACTTCCGAACCAGGACACTATCGAGACCGACCCTGCCGAATCCCCTCCCCGTCTCGACGTCGACCCCGCTGGGCTTCCAGCTCCTTTGAAGAACGACTGGTGTCCTCCATGGAACCCGCATCCAGACAAGCGTCCGCCGCACTCTTTCGCGTCATCCTCCCGGTCTCGAGCCTCGCCG